>LCKU01000026.1:0-1267 GCA_001001625.1 Parcubacteria group bacterium GW2011_GWA2_45_30
GAAAAAGTTCTTGCCGTAGTCCACAAACATTGGTTTGTGATGGTGGGGCCGATTATAACTTTTGCCGCACTTATATTTGCCCCAATCATGGTCATTATAATTCTTCCGCTTATAACCAAAGGCTTTGACCGGGTGTTGGTGGAGGTTCTCACAGATTTTTCGCTTTCTTTATACATCATGATCCTTCTTCTGTTCATGTTTCTTATTTGGATGGATTTTTATCTGGATATGTGGATTATCACCTCCAAGCGTATCATAGACATTGAACAGCGCGGACTTTTTTTCCGAGAAATTTCGGAGATTCCGCTGGTGCACATCCAAGATATCACCCTGGAAGTCCACGGCATTATACGCACTTTCCTTAAATTTGGAACCATCCGAATTCAAACCGCGGGCGAACGGGAATTTGCGGTCCGCGACATTCCGCGTCTCTACGAAATAAAAGATCTCTTATTGAAATATTCGCAGATAGAAAGAACCGCCAAATAATTAAATGGGTGTACGTGCGGTTGAGATGTTTTCTTCCTTCGACAATTGAGAGACGAATTAGCATGGTTCCGTCCAGCAGGGCGGACAATTCGCCGGTCATTAGTGAGTCCGCCGCTGGGCGGACGATACGTGTCGAAGAAGAAAATATCGAAACCGCTATCGCGAATGTCTGGACATTCCAAGTGGGCGCAAATAAAACATAAAAAGGCATCAGTCGACGCCAAGCGCGGACGGGAATTTTCTAAGTTTATTCAGGAAATTATGGTTGCGGCGCGCACCGGAGGACCGAATGAGGATGCCAACCCGCGACTGCGCGCGGCCATAGAACGGGCACGTTCCCTCGGGCTTCCTAAAGACAATATTGAACGCGCCGTGGCGCGCGCGACCGGAAGCGGAGACGATACAAAATTAGAAGAATTTCTATATGAGGCGACCGCACCCAATGGATTATTTGTGCTTATTGAGGGCATTACTGACAACAAAAATCGGACCTTGGCCGAGATAAAAAAAATCCTGACCGGCGGGAACGCAAAACTCGCCGACCCGGGATCCGTATTTTGGAATTTTGAAAAAATCGGGTCCTTTGAAGTGTCTCGTGCCGATAACCCCGGGAAGAGTCCGGAACACATAGAAAACGCTATCATTGAATCTGGGGCCCAGGATATGACATCCCTTGACAAGGCCTGGATTGTTAAGACAAAATTCGAGGAGTGCGAGTCCGTACGCAAAGCGCTGGAAGAGCGCATGGTCAAAATAAATACGGCTGGCCATGATTATA
>LCKU01000026.1:1324-12633 GCA_001001625.1 Parcubacteria group bacterium GW2011_GWA2_45_30
TGATTATTCTCGGTATTGATCCCGGCACAATTTCAATCGGATACGCACTTCTTGAAACTAATCCTTCCCCGCATCTGAAAGACGCCGGACTTCTCCGCATAAGCCAAAAAATCCCTGCAAGCCGTTTGAAAGAAACACATGAAGAGGTTTCAGCTTTGATCCGCAAGTATCGCCCGTCGCTTTTTGCAATTGAGCGCCTCTTCTTCACCAAAAACGCCAAAACCGCTTTAGCGGTAAGCGAGGCCCGCGGAGCCATCCTGTTGACAACCGCCCTTGCCGGAATTCCAGCCTTTGAGTATACTCCGCTTGAAGTGAAAAAGGCGGTCACCGGGGATGGCAGAGCGGATAAAGCACAGATTCAAAAAATTGTGCAAATATCCTTGCCGGAAACACGTGCGCTCAAAGCACGGGATGATGTTTTCGACGCAATCGCAATTGCGCTTACCTGTTTTTTCCGGGAACGCCATCATTTTAGAAATTAATCACTAAAGGTCGGAAAAAACCAGATAATCTTTATATATAATATGGCGGATGAACTTTATCTCAATTTGTCCGACGACGACTCTGACGACTCAGACGGAGATAGTGAACCACTGGTCTCGGACGATGAATTGCTCGCCGACGAAGACGAGCTCGAGGAAGATGACTGGAAAGACGACAAAGACGAATAAGGTAGGTAAAAAATCGTCTCGCGCTATGGCGGGACGATTTTTATTTTAAAAAACTTCTTCTTTCCGATGCGAAGCGTCGCATTGTTGTTCGGCAATAAACTCTCCTGCGGATCGCGCATTACGCGCCCGTTTGCCTCAATAGCGCCCTCCCTAAACAAGCGCCGCGCCTCTGCTTTTGAGCCGGCTCCGCCGGATCGCAGGATGGCGTCCATGACGGTTCCGTGTTCGCGTGCCAATAAAACAATGGGAATGTCTTTCGGAATTTTCTTCTCCGAAAAGATGTCATGAAATTCTTTCTTTTCCCGACTGGCCGCTTTTCCCCCGTGATATCTCCGGACCACCGCTTCGGCTAAGGATTCTTTCGCGTCGCGAGGGTTGGATCCTGCCGCCATGTGCTCACCGACCATTCTTATCTCGGACATCGGAACGTCCGTATACACCTCAAGATAAGGCAAAATTAGCTGGTCCGGAATACGCATAATCTTGCCAAATTTATCACGCGGCGAATCAGAAATCCCGATATAATTCCCAAGAGATTTTGACATTTTTTCGCGGCCCTCAATCCCGGGAAGAATTTTTAAGGCCACAATGACTTGAGGATTTTGCCCGAATTTTTCCTGTAAAAAGCGTCCCACATGCTCATTAAAAAGCTGATCTGAACCAATTATCGTCATATCGGATTTTAACATAACCGAATCATATCCCTGTAAAACAGGGTAAATCAATTCGTGCATGAATATCTCGCTTTTTTGTTCCATACGCTTCTTAAACATATCACGTTCAATCAGGCGCGCATGGGTGCAGTAAGAAAGGAGGCGCAGGAATTCGTCCAGCCGCATTTTGTAATACCATTCGGAACTCTGACGCAGCTCTAAAACCTCCGGATCACTAAGTAATATTTTCTTAACTTCTTGTTTTAAAAAGATTAGGTTTTTCTTGATTTCCGCGTCCGAAAGCTGCGGCCTGGCCTTAGATCTTCCGGTCGGATCACCGATCAAAGTCGTAACGTCGCCGAATAATATCACGGCTTTATGCCCGGCCTCCTGCAAAGCGCGCAGTTTCCATAAACTTGCCGCATGCCCCAAATGCAAATCCGGCGACGTTGCATCAATGCCGTGCTTAATCCGCAGGAACTTTTTGGAGTCGAACAGTTTTTCCAATTCCCCGCGGGTCACGATATCCTTAATCCCCCGTTCAAATATTTCTTTATTTAAAGTTTGGTTGGCTTTCATATAGCTTGATAATACCACGAATGAATTCTGTTTAAAACCGACCGCTGGAAAATCTCCGCTTATCCGGATATAATGGCTTAATGTCCATGATCTTTTCTCCGCGGAAAAAACGGAAATCGCGCCGGGCTGTTTTTTGGGTGCTTATGGCCGCAACGGGTCTGGCGTTATTTGCCGCGCAAAAAACCATATCATTTTTCCAAAACGTTCCTGGACCCGAGAGTATAACCGAACGAAGCGTAATTGAATCCACCAAAATATATGACCGCACCGGCACCGTACTCCTTTATGAAATTCATGGGGAAGAAAAACGCACCGTTGTTCCGTTTTCCGAAATACCCAAACATGTAAAACAGGCGACGCTGGCCGCGGAGGATCTGTATTTTTACGAACACGGGGGCTTAGATTGGCGCGGGATCCTGCGGGCTGCCGGGAAAAATTTGTTTCGCGGTGAAATAACACAGGGCGGATCAACTATAACCCAGCAGTTGGTTAAAAAGGCTCTGCTTACGGACGAACGCACCTACTCGCGAAAAATCAAAGAGGCTCTGTTGTCGCTTCTTATTGAACGAAAATACTCCAAAGATGAAATTCTGGGCTGGTATTTAAACCAAATTCCGTATGGCTCCAACGCGTATGGCGTGGCTGCGGCGGCCGAAACATTTTTTGGGAAAAATATTAAGGATCTTTCGGCGGCCGAGGCCGCCATACTTGCGGCCCTACCCAAAGCCACAACCTATTACTCTCCCTATGGGTCCCATAAAGAAGAGCTTACGGCACGAAAAAATTGGATTATTGAACGAATGGCCGAAGCAAAATTCATTTCCGCGGAAGACGCCAACAGGATGAAAAACGAAAAGATCGTCTTCTCTCCGCCGCCTCTGCCGCGCCAATCCATGCTTGCTCCGCATTTTGTGCTTTTTGTGCGCGAATATTTGAATGAAAAGTATGGTGAGGAATTTGTGGAGCGAAGCGGCCTTAAAGTAATCACTACTCTCGATTGGGCGATGCAGCAAGAGGCAGAAACGGTAATTTTGGAAGGCGCGGAGCAGAATGAAAAATCGGTGCAGGCCGCCAATGCCGCGCTGGTTGCTATAGATCCGCGCTCAGGCGAAATACTCGCCATGGCAGGTTCAAAAGATTACTGGGGGAAACCCTTCCCGGAGAAATGCGACCCCGGAATAAATTGCCGCTTTGATCCGTACGTAAATATTGCCATCCGTCCGCGACAACCCGGTTCTGCATTTAAACCCTTTGTCTACGCAACTGCTTTCCAAAAGGGGTATACACCCGACACCATACTTTTCGATGTGCCAACGGAATTTAATTCATCTTGCCTATCGGACGGCACTAAGCCGTCCGGGGCCGGAGAAGATACCAAATGTTACCATCCGCAAAACTATGACGGTAAATTTCGGGGGCCGGTAACACTGCGGCAAGCCCTTGCGCAAAGCTTGAACGTGCCGTCGGTAAAACTTCTTTATCTTGCAGGGATTGATGATACTATAAAAACCGCGGAGTCGTTTGGCATATCAACCTTGGGCGATCCGTTGCGTTATGGCCTCTCACTTGTTCTGGGCGGGGCGGAGGTGACGCTGCTTGACATGACATCGGCCTTTGGCGCTTTTTCCCAAGACGGAGTGCTTTACCCGAAGACCATGATTTTAAAAATAGAGACTGCCGGCCAAACCCTACTTGAAGAAAAAAAGGGGGTGCCGCTTCAGGTTCTTGATCCCGAAACTGCGCGCACTTTAAACGCTGTTTTATCGGACAACAACGCGCGGGTACCCATGTTTCATCCCCAAAGTTCTCTTTATTTCCCTAATCGCAAAGTCGCTGCCAAAACCGGGACAACGCAGAATTACCGTGACGCCTGGGTAATCGGCTATACGCCTTCCTTGGTTGCGGGAGTGTGGGTTGGAAATAGCGACAATTCTCCGATGCACCAATCGAGTATTTCGGTTATGGTGGCGGGGCCGATTTGGCATCGCTTCCTGGAAACGGCACTGCTGGGACGGCCGTCCGAGGAATTCGCGGACCCGTCCGAGCGCATAGTTGAAAAACCGATATTGCGCGGAATTTATCGGGCCGGAGAAATTATTAAGATGGACTCAATTTCAAAAAAACGCGCCACCCGATATACGCCGCCGGAACTCATTGAAGAGTTCGGAACTGGAGAAATCAAAACCATTTTATCTTACATAAACAAAAAAGACCCCTTGGGCGATCCCTCAATAAATCCGCAAGATGATCCACAATGGAAAAATTGGCAGGACGCGCTTGACGCCTGGCTCGCCCAAAATGGTCTAACCCAAGCGCCGCTGCCGGAAGAATTTGATGACGTACATACCCCGGAAAAATCGCCTAAAATTGCGTTTCCGGCATTAAACCGGGAAAACGTATTGTCGGCGCCGCTTGACGAAATTACAATTCATGTGACTGCCGCCTTTTCGTTACAAGAAGTATCCCTGTTTGTTGATGATGAACTCATAGAATCGCGCACTTCGCCTTTTGCGGCGGGCGACATTACTTTTAATCTGCCCTCGCCGCTTTATCCGGGAAAACATAATATAAAAATAACCGCATATGATACGGTGGGCAACAAAAGCGCATTAGAGGTCTCTACATCAGGCGAATAGGCATAAGCACATAGAGAAGCGATCCGTCGGCTTTATTGCGCAGAAGTGAGGGTTTGTTCTCGCCGTTCAATCCGAAAAAGAACTCCTCTTCATGTAGCGCAGTTAACCCGTCCAGAAGGTAACGATAGTTAAAGCTGACTGCCAGTTCCTTGCCGGCAACTGAAGCATTTAGAGTCGTTTTAAATTCTCCGACATCAGCATTGGCCGAGGATATCTCCACTCCTTTACCATAAAAATGAAATGAAACGTCCTGCAGTTTCGAACTAAAAATACTGGACGACCGGACCGCATCTACAAATGCTGATTTTGGGAAAAATCCGGACACCTCAAACTCTTTTGGAATTATTGCCCCATATTCCGGAAAATTCCCTTCTATCAAGCGGGATATTATTTTAATGCCCCGCATTTCAAAAAGCACTTGATTGTCGCCCAGTGAGACCGAAACATCCTCGCCTTGAGGAAGAATTCGCACAAGTTCCTGCGCTATGCGAAACGGCAGAATAAAGGTGCAAGCGTCTCCTTTCAGTTTTCCATCCATCTCAATCCTTTTTTCAGCGAGACGAAATGTGTCGGTAGCGGCCAGACAAATCTCTTTCTGCGAAACGCGCAGATATACTCCGGTTAATTCGGGCTTGAACTCTGAAGACGATACGGCGGGCAGGACTTTAGCAAGTGCTTCCTGCAGAAGCGCTGAATCGACCGCGAAAGTGCTTATTTTCTTAATTTTCGGTATAAGCGGAAAATCTTCGGCCAGAACTCCGTTGATAACGACCCGTCGCGCATCGGCAGTTACAATTAAATTCATTTGCTTTTCTTCCAGCTCGATCTTTTCGTCTTTCAGAGATTGAATGAGGGGGTTGAAGATTTTTGCCGGAACGCATAACTTGCCGGGCTTTCCGCTTTTCCCGGGAATTTCCGCTTGAAACGCATACTCCAGATTTGTTGCACTAATTTTTAGAGTGATGCCGTCGTGTTCAAGAAGTATATTACCTAAAATCGGCAATGTTAAATTTTTACCGATGAAGCGTTCAGCAACAGATAAAACTTTTTCCAGGTTTTCTTTTATACAAATGAATTTCATATGGATCAATTAATAATAATTAGTAATTAATTAATTATTATGAATTAGTTATTATTATTATAGTTAAAAAGCAGGGGAAATATTGGAATTTTCAATACAGGACAGTGTTTTTTATTTATAAATAAAAGGAAATATATTGAGGAAGAAAGGGGGATAACTTTCATTAGTTTTTTTATTGAAATCTATCCTAAAAGTATCCGGTCTTTAACCATCCGGATTTCCTCCTCAAGTTCAGGATTTGTTTTCAAGTTATTCGCAATTTTTTCACAGGAATGAATAGCGGTGGTGTGGTCGCGTCCGCCAAAGCGATCCCCAATTGAAGGATAAGAGAATTTTAATTCTTCACGCATAAGATACATGGCGATTTGGCGGGGTTTCACCACGTCTTTTTTTCTGGAATGAGCTGTAAGCTCCTTCTCGCTTATGTCATAAAATTCCGAAATGGCCTTAAGTATTTTTTTAGCGGTGAGAAATTTTTTAGGCGCGTTTATATGGCTTGTGATAATTTTTTTAGCCGCATCCTCGTCTATGGGCGTGTTAGACAGTTTGGCGGCCATAACAACGCGGTTTAAAGCCCCCTCCAGCTCCCGGATGTTGGTTTTTACGCTGTCCGCTATATACATGAGCACTTTTTCCGGAATAGTTATTTTTTTTGTTTCGGTTTTGGTGCGTAAAATCAAAAGGCGGGTTTCGAAATCAGGAAGGCCAATGTCAGCAATCATCCCTCCTTCAAAACGCGAGCGCAACCGTTCTTCAAGGGTGGCAATGGCTTGCGGAGGCCGGTCAGATGATATGATGATTTGGCGGTTTTTCTGGTATAATGTATTAAACATGTGGAAAAATTCTTCCTGCATTTTTTCGGTCCGCGCAATAAACTGTATATCGTCTATAATTAAACAGTCGACGGTCCGATATTTGTCTTTTAATGAATTCATTTCCTGGTTTCTTAAAGCATCCACCACTTCGGTCATATATTTTTCTGAAGGAACATAGCGGACTTTTATTCCCGGCGATTGGCGCAGGAGCTCGGTTCCAATAGCCTGGATAAGGTGTGTTTTGCCCAAACCAACCCCTCCGTAAATGAAAAGGGGATTATACCCAGATCCCGGATTTTTAATGACCGATTGGGCGGCGGCATGCGCTAATTCATTAAAAGATCCTACTACGAAGGTATCAAAAGTATAACGCGGATTGAGATTTGTTTCCGGATTTACCGTAAGTTCTTTCATGGGGAGCGTTTCCTCATCAGAGGCGTCAGCCGGGCTGAAACGTTTTCGTTTTTGGGACTGGTGCAGGAGAGCTTGTCCTTGAGGGACATCCAATTTGCCAACAGCATATGAGATGTCTTTTACGTCCGCGGTAAGCTCGCGTAGAGCGTGAAGTATAGTTTTGTGGTATTTATTTTGCAACCACTCTTTGGCAAAAATATTCGGTACAAATACCGTGGCAACGCCATTCTGCACTTCGGTAATGCCTGTATCTTGGAACCAAGTAAGAAAACTTGGTTTTGAGACCGAAAGTTCTATTTTGGCAAGCACCGCTTGCCATAGTTCGCAAAAACAATAGATCTATTATACAATTAAAGAAATACATGCCACAAACCGCTATTTTTGGGGATAGGGTGTGTATATTCTGTTAGCAACTCTCAAGAACGAGCACTGTCTGCCTAAATTTTCTATTAACGGAGATTCGGATACAAATCACGAAGCGAAGCGGCCAAGGAAAGCCGGCTCTGTCGGAAGGACTTCCGGCCGCGGAGTGAGTAGACTTGTCCGAAGCGAAGTTCTGGAAAATTTATGGCTGCAGTGTGAGCGACAAATGTCATTTACCTATCATCCGTCTAAAATTAAACGCAAGCGTTCACACGGATTCAGAAAGCGGATGAGAACTGCAACCGGCAGAAGAATTATTGCCCGGAGACGCATGAAAGGACGGAAAAGATTATCCGCATGAAGACAAAAATGCACACTTTGCGCGATAAAAATGATTTTACGCGGCTTTTTAGGCGCGGGCAAAAGTTTTCTTTTCCCGGATTTATGACCGCAACTTTTCCGAACCGGTTGGCACATAGCCGATTTGCGTTTATTGTTCCAAATACGGTTGATAAACGGGCGGTGGCAAGGAACCGGCTACGCCGGCGAATCCGTGAATGGGCGAGAATCAATCAGGCGCGTTTTAATCCGCCGGCAGATATCGCGTTTCTTGTTCGTAAAGAAGCGCTCGGTATTTCAAGAAAAAAATTATATGAAGAACTGGACAGCTCAATTTCCAAAATATTCGGTTGAACTTCTGTGCACCGTAATTTTCGCGTATCAGAAGTTGTTCTCGCCGGACCACGGATTGATTGGGGGTTTTGTCGGAACGGGCCACTGCAAATTTTTTCCTTCGTGCTCAGCGTACGCGATTGGGGCAATCCGTCAATATGGACTTTTGCGTGGCACTGTGGCATCGTTCAAAAGAATTTTACGATGCAATCCATGGGGTTCCGGCGGATACGATCCAGTTTTATAAACACAAACAGCACGAACAGTAACGAACAGCACTAACAGCACTAATAGTTCTGTTCGCGCTGTTCGCGAAGAATAACTGTTCGCGCTGTTCGCGATTTGAATCCCTTTCTATTTATCTATAATGAATTTTTATGGAGGCCGTTATTTAACCTCCTTGTTTTTATTTATAACACAGTACCCGGGCAGGATTTTGGCGTGGCTGTGGTGCTGTTTACCGTTATTATCCGCGGGATTTTGACTCCGGTGCACGCTAAAGCCCAGCGCGCCCAGCGGGAGCTATCGGCGCTGCAGCCCGAAATCCAAAAGATCCAGAAAGATCATAAAACCAACCGTGAGGCGCAGTCCAAGGCGTTGATGTCGCTTTATGCCGAGAGAAAGGTTAATCCGTTTTCCGGATGCCTGCTGATGCTCGTTCAGGTTCCGGTTTTAATCACCCTGTTTAATATTTTCGGCAAGGGTTTTGACGTCTCCCTTCTGGAGTATCTTTATGCTTTCGTTTCAAACCCCGGAGCGATTAATCCGATAAGTTTTGGGTTTCTTGATCTTTCCAAGGGGAACATAATTCTCGGGGTGTTTGCGGCCGCGACCCAATTTTTTCAGACCAAACTTTCTCTTCCGCCGCCAGTCCCGACTGCCGCCAAAAACGATTTTTCGCGGGCCATGCAGGCCCAGATGCAATATGTTTTTCCGGTTTTGATCCTGGTCTGGTCCTATTCGCTTCCCGCGGCCCTAACTCTTTACTGGACAATTTTGAATACAATTGGTATTGTGCAGGAAACTATTACTAGAAGACAAAAGTAAAAGGATAAAAGATAAAAGCTTTTTATCCTTTATCTTTTTACTTTTTACCTTCCTGTTATGGACGCTGAAGCCATTAAAAACGAAATAAAGAACCTGTTGGAGACCATGGGATTTGGGCAGGATTTGGAGGGAATTGAGTCGCATGAGGGCATGACCAACCGGTTTTCCGTAAGAATCCGCCATGCGGGCGGCGATTTTTGGGACGGCAAAGACGCGGACAGCAACGAAGAACGCGGAACGGATTATGCGGAGAATGTCGGGCGGGACCGTTCAGACGGAGCCGGCCCCGTTACTGCGGCGGGAACAGAAGACCAAGGGGGATCTATCGCGGATACGGGCCAACACGCCGATGAAGGGCCACCACACCGATTTCGCAGTAACGGGGTGAACATGTTAATTGGCGAGCAAGGATGGAATTTATTGGCGCTTGAGCATGTCCTGAAAAAAATATTAAAAAAGAAATTCGGAAACGAAATCCGATTTACGCTGGACATTAATGATTATCGCATGAAGCGGTTAGAGAATTTAAAACAGGACGTAAAAGAGGCGGCCAAAGAAGTGCGGATGTATAGGAAAGATGTGGCTTTGCGTCCGACATCCGCTTTTGAGCGCCGTATTATTCATATGTTACTCGCCGAGTATCCGGACATTACCACCGAATCCATCGGTCAGGAGCCGTACAGGGGGGTGGTGATAAAACCATACCCATAGTTTACGGAAAGGTTTTAGTTTATAGTGAGTAGTTTATAGGACTTGAAATCTCTATTTTAGTTTTATTCTCCACAGCGTTCCGTTGCTCCGGTCAATAAAGAAGATGCGCGATCCGTCTTTAGACGCGATGATATTTGATATATCAAATACTCCTTCGTCAAAAATAACCTTGCTCTCTTTGGCGTCAAGATTAATTTTAATTATCCGGTCCGAGCTGTTGAATTCACCCATCAAATAATCATCCGGCAGCAAGGCATTTTCCGGAATGGAGCGCGGCACCGCGCAAAAAGCGTTTTTGGCATCCGGCCATACGCATTTTTCGGCTAGGGCCGGCAGGCCGGTTTGGAAAAGCTCTTTGCCGGCGGAATCATAAATTCCGAGCGTCAAACTTTTTCCGGCTCGGTTGGTGTGGGAAGCAAGGAATTTTGATCCGTCCGGTGCCCAAACGGTTTGCAGGCCGTTTTTGAGCCCCAAAATTTTGTTAAGCGCTCCGGTTGAGCGCGAGTAGAGAAAAATATACCCCTCGGCATATCCTGATGGAGCTGTTTGCAGAGCGATTAAATTTGATGTGATCCAGCGAATGGAGGAATCCGTAAGAGGGCTTGTTGAGACCTCTTTTGGATTTTTGCCCGAGGAATCAGCGCGGAAATTGACGAAGTTCCGGAATGGATAAAGGACTTTAGCATCTCTCCGTCAATATACTGCACCACGGCGCGGTTGCGGGAAGAATTCCATAAAGCGTCTAAAATTCCCAATATCGTGATATTAGAAATTTTCTCTTGTTTTTGTCCATTAAAATCCGCGGACATCAGGTCTCCGCCCTCTTTTTTATAAAAAAGTATCCGGTCTTCGGCGGTGTTTAGTGATGGTCCAACTACCGAGAAGTTTGTAAGTTGTACCAATGCCTGTTCTTGCGGGGGTATTTCCGGGGGCGGCGTTTCTCCGGTTGACGGTTCTTCCTTTGTCTCTCCTCCGTCAGTATCCGGCAGTCCGGGCACAATGCCGGTGCCGCTGGCCTTATCGCTTTTAGCCGGAGCGGTGATGGAGGAAGATAGGTACCAGTACGCGCCAAAACCCAGAGCGCCTAAAATTACCAGCGCGGCTATTCCGTAAAGAATTTGTTTGGTACGATTTAGTTCCATGTTTTAATGCGATTTATCTAAATACTCCAATAAATATCTGCAGTAATTGGCGTATTGTTCCAACGCTTCATTTACGGTTTCGTATACCTTGTTTTTATCTAAATTATTATATTCATGTATAACGCGATTTCTAAATCCGGCGCTTTCCGCTATTTTTTCCGCAAAATCTTTGGGGAGCACTTTTAAATTCGCAAGCCGGAGAAAGGTTTCCCGATGTTTCGCTGGCGGTTCTATGTCGGCCCGGGCTAACTCCGCAATTACATGCCGATTAATATCAAGGGCACGCCCTATGATTTTGGCCAGAGTCCATTCTAAAGAATTCCATTTCATCCAGTCGCTCGCAATCTCATTAATTGTAAATCCCTTAAAAATTTCAAGCCGCTTTAAATCTTCCTGAATAAATTTTATTTTTCTTTTTATAAAGATAGGATCAAGCATATGATTGGCACAAAAGCTTATTTTGTTTTTTTATCAAAGTTTCTTCCAGCTGCAGTATATCTTGCAATAAATCAAATTGGCGGAAAA
>LCKU01000027.1 GCA_001001625.1 Parcubacteria group bacterium GW2011_GWA2_45_30
GAATCTCGGGTGTTGAAACACTAAGAATAATTTCAAAATAATCATTACACGGGAAGCGGCAAAATCTTGCTCCAATTAAGCGATCTGGGCTTGGCAAACCAATCGCGAATTACATCATGCGGCAATGCCCGAACTATAATTGGGCCAGCATCCGGACCATCGGCGGGAATACTCACAAAGCAAGGGCCGGTATTATTCGGAGGAAAACCGCCGGATGAACCATACTGATTGTTGTGAACCCCGGCTGCACACATTACATAAAACATACGCGCCGTCTCGGCCTTGGCATAAAAATGCTTATCGCCGAAAAATACTATGGTGATAAATTTCTTCAGACCATACGTGTCATCACCCCGAAACAAATCGCTTCTCACCTGCGCACCTAAAATATCGGTCCAGCTTGATTGGCGCGCCGGAGATCCGTGAACACACATGCCCCATTCAAATCTTCCGGGAGCTTTTATGGTTCCCCAGCCGAATGTTTGATTGCCAAACCGAGGAGCGCGTACCATATTATGAAGAAATTCCGGATACGCCTTAGCATGATTCTGCCATTCCCTCAACTGCATTAATTTTTCCTGCAGGTGGCGTGCCATATGGTCGCCTTCCAAATCTTTCTGATCCATTGTTTTAATACGATGGTTGCCGTTGGGAAAATTATGGACTCCCAAATCACGCTTATCCATCATCGCCTGGTTTATCTTGCTGATCCCGCGGATTGCAAGACCGGATTTCACGAACCTGCCCAAAACGGCACTATAGAAGTCAACATTTGGATCAATATGGCGGTCATAGACCTGCTCCATCTGATGGAAGGGAAAATCCTCGCCCTGGAAATAGATCTGCTCAATACTCACGCGGTTTATTTCCTCGGCCATTTGTTTCACAGCAGAATTATCGCCTTGTTCGGCGGCACGCTCAATATCAGCAGTCATTTGCCGAAGCCAGCGCGCTATATGAACAACAGACATCTCTTGGGGGTCTGGCCGGTAACGAGGAGCAAACCACATATCGCCATTTGACGCATCATCCATCTCGGCCGTGAAGTGAATGGGAATATCATTCGCATTCATCATGCCTTCACGGCGCATCATTTCAATTGCCGCTTCAGTTGTACCAAGATGCATGCGGTTTTTAGGATCCCAGATTTCGCGCCTATCCGGAGCGCCAATATGATTGTCGGAATTCAGAAAACCATTAATGTATTCGACTTTAGGATAGGGAAAAACAAAGATACGGGAATCTTTCGGTGCTACAAATCTATCCAGCTTCGGAATCGGAAGAGGATCAGCACTTACCAGACCGTCAGTGCAGTTAACAAGAAGCACGCCTGGCCGGAATTGCGGAATATTCACGCATTTTTGAATCGGATGCACCTCTTTGTTGGTATCGCGCAATTGTTCACGCAAAAACACATCATCCAGACATAAAGGCGCCACGTGAATAAATTTGGTAACCGGCTGGCCATCTTTTGAATCCTCGCGCCCTACAAAACGATGGTTAAGCGCATGAGGATGACAGATAACAGTGATGTCCGCCAGCGTATCTGTAAAGACCTCCATCCCGTAATCATAAGAAGATAGGGTTGAATCATTCACATCTGCCTTGCACGGAATATGAAGCTTGATGATTTTCCTGCCGACTTTCAGATAGAAACCGCCCTGACTAATGACAGTACAATTTGGTATGACTTCTTGAACCTTTTTGACAAAGAGCGCGCGGAGGCGTAGGCGCTGGCGTTTACGATCGTCATCACTGACATTTGTCAAAATGGTAAGTGCCAACTGTTCTGAGAGTTCCTGCTGGCGCATTTCCCAACGGCTCAACTCAATGAAATCCCCCTCTCGCTCTGCTTGCGCAATACGGTTGTTGACAATTTTCATCTCGGCTCTAAGCTGATTTTGCTTTAGAGTATTGATGTATCGAAGTTCGGAATTCGCCGCCTCATTAATAAGTTCCTCTTCTTTATATCCGAGTGCATAGAGCACGCGACCCGGGAATTCCGGTCCTTTCTTTTTCGGACGATGGCATATTTTATCTAACGCCTCCAAAATACCCAAGAATCGCGCGGCAATATTTTGATAAACAACCTCGTCATTCGGCCTATCCCGCATAATACGAGCAGCTTCCTCGCGATAACTCTCGGGCAAATGCTCCAGTTTAACATGGAGCCCAGACACCGGCGCGCGATAGATATGCCCCACTCCGGCAGTTTTTTTAACGTATAAATCTATGAGGTTTGTCAAAACAACAGTCGCCGCTTTTCGCTTGCGTGAATCGGATAATGCGCGGCGCAAAGGGTTATCTTCAATATTCGGATCATAAATTATGCCGATGTGCGCACCGTTTATAATCGGAATACTCCAATCCGTATCGGCCGAAATTTCAACAGGGTGGTGGTAATCGTTTACCGGAAATTCAAAACGTTCGGCATTCGGACCCAGTTCATCCGTGATAAGCCGCCCCACACCCGCGACGAATGTTGCGGAAATATGAGATTTCCAAAGCCCTTTGTGAAATTTAACACGTTTATTCCACCACTTTTCCGGAATGTAGGAAAAATACTGGTGGTAAAAATCATCCAGCGGCCTACGATTTCGTATGGCACGTTTAATTTCACGATCAACGCTCGTCACAAAAACTATTTTCCAGGCATGGGTAATGAAACTGCGTTTGGTGAAATTCAAACCCTCAAGCTTGTCGGAAAATTCAGCGCGAAGATCGTCATATATTTTTTGCTCGCCCGATTTCGCCAAAGCGCCGGATTTCACAAGTTCCTCGATTCGCTTTTCGAGATCTTTCCCAACCTGCGCAATGATTTTATACCCATGTACAATCTCAGGCCGGCTTCGCACCTCACCCAGGAATCGCGCGGCGGATTTGAAGCCCTCAACAGTTTGGGCCTCCGGCCACTCTTTGAGCAAATCCTCATTGGCACTGCCAGGGACGCGATAGTCAGAACGATAACGGTCCAAAAACTCCGTTTGGAACTTTTTATACCGTTCCGAGTCGGATTTTTCGAGCGCCTCCCACCACTGCGGAACTGAAGCTGTCGCGGCAAGATTTGTTGCTCGTTTGGCGCGAAGCGCCTCGCGTCGCGCGGCGCGGTCTTCTTGGGTTACACCGACATCACGCGCAAAGTTATGAATCGTTGCGGTTGTCTTGGGAACATTTGTAAAATCATCTTTGAAGGTTTCATCGGTAAAGAGTGTGTTGTCCCCTCTCGTGCGAAAGTACTTTATAAATTTCTCTTTTTTCTCCTCTGGCCACGCTACCGCATGAACATCTGCCCGGTGATGCGATTTTATTACTCCGCGTTTATTTAGCCATGTCCAGACAGAGGTTCGCGCAAGATTTATGGCTTGTCCACGTTCTTTTTCTTCTTTTTCACTCATATTCGGACGAGATGGAAAAACTTCAGTTTCCAGGTATTCCCGAAGTTTTTGGTGCGCGGACGGGTCCGGATTGTCCTCAAATATTTTTCTAACACGTTCTGGATCATACGGATATTTCTTTTTTGCCATTTCAGTTTACTCCTTGTCTGTAAACACTATGTTGTTGTCAGAGAACTTCTATTTTCACTATGCCCTGTGGAAAAGTATTTGAAAACTTCCCAAAATTTTAAAATGTGTTTTAATATGTTACTTATGAATGCGGTTTAGATATATTCTTGTTCGACACGTATCGCTTGTCCAGCGACTCGCTCACTAATGTTCGGCGAATTGTCCGCCTTCGGCGGAACCATGCCAATTCGCCTCTCAATTGTCGAAGCAAGAATATATCTAAACCGCATATATTTGCCGTCCGCTAAATTTTGATCGTGGGGTCGTGATAGTATTTTCTAAATGTAGCGCTACGCGCAAATTTTATTATAACTTCATGAACTGTGGAAAACTTTTAATGCTTTACAAATAGATTTTATGCTATACCGTGAACAGCACTCTACAAAAATGAGGAATTTTCAATGTTGAACTTTACCGGGTTTCTTTTACTTGCAGTGTTCATGGCGGGTTTGTCGGGATTTATTCTAAACCATTGTCTGGGTTTTAAAGTAACCTTAGGAAATCGTCTGACGCCCTTAGTAAGTATTGCCGTTGGCGTTAGCTTTACTTATCTTCTGCCGGATTATAGCCGGGCCACAATTTTCTTCACTGCCGCTACTGCGCAATTCATCGCATTTGTGTTTGTCAGCAACCTGCGTCAGCGCGGATCATTTTTCTGGCATGCGCTGGCGAGTTTGGCGTCCAACGGCACCTGGTATGTAACTCTGCACATATTTGACGGCACTGGGGCATATTGGATGTATCTTTTCCCATTTGTAGCGGGAGTTGTTGCGGGCCGTACCATCGGGGTTTTGTGGGCACAGTATGTGGTAAAAAAATTTGATTTAAAAGCTGATGCCACCCGAGATGACCGCCTGGCGCCAGGCAAAAGATTACGTTTAGTGACAATGGAACCGACGTTTTGGGTGCTGATCGTCTCACTTTTTGGCTATACGTTATACGGCCTCCTATCCTTTGAGTCAGCATTAAGAAGTTCACTGTTGGTTATCATCGGCCTTAGCATACTGCAAAACCTTTTTTACGCGATAAATACTCGTGCAGTCCAGCGGGGAAATAACCAATATATCGCCCTCACAAGTATTGCGTCTGGTGTAATGTTTTACATAAACGCGACGTATCTGCTTTCTCAAGACATGCCGCTCGTATTGTTTCTCCCATATATGATTTCAACCACTTTGGGTTCAACTCTGGGCGCATTCTTCTCCATGATCATAGAATGGAGGGCCGGAATTTCACCGGATCAACACCTTGAACAAAAAACCGCCCCCCAGCAGTCCAAAACCCCGTATATTATTATTGCTGTTTTGGCTCTGGTTTGGCTGACTACGGACGAATATGCTCTTGGTGTTTTCGGCCACGAAATAAGTCCGCTAAAATTCCCTTTTCCTATTCCAGGATTTGATACTCTGCCTCGTATCATATTAGTGCTTGCGGCTGCTGCAATGTTCTTCCTTGATTCTGCCTTGCATACTGTTACCAGCCGCGCTGGTAATCGAAACCACGCTGGATATCATGTGAGCGCCTGCCTGCCCAAGGGCGTAGTAGATTTTTCCAAAATGGGCTATCTGGCGCTCAATTCAAGAATCCCCGACATGGTGCCGATTGCAATTCTTGCCGGGTGTCTGGGGTCGCTATTCGGAAAAGACGTGTCGGAACGCGTTGAAAAATGGCTGAAAGCACGGATGGATATCGTTGATGCAAAAAAACCTACCGCCGTTCCTGCCAACTAAAAATCAAATTAATTTCCGATATATATAAATACCGGTCGCGCGCGACCGGCCTTTTTAAATATTCTAAGGATCCTACTGCCGTTTTACCCACTCGTCGTATGACGTTTTATTCCGTTCCCTTGTCTGCTTAACACTCAAAATGCCGTTATCCCACAAGCGCATTTTCTCCGTTGTGGTTTTTTCTATAACGCCCTCATGGGTAATTTTCCAAATGGGGACTCCAAGTCCCTCCAAAAATACCGCCTCGCTATATGCCCCAGCACTCCATGCTCCGTCCGGAAAAGGAAGGAATATGCCGCCCCGCATCGTGGGAAGCACTTCGGTATAGTAATAATCCATGGGGTTTCCGGTTTTGGCCTGCCACCGCCGCACCCCTTCATCATGCTTGGGTTGATTCGGATTCTCAATGTGCCATCCCGGAAAATTGTTTTGTATTACCGGCAGAATCCGTTCCACGGTCTTGGAATTATAGGCCGCCAGCGGCTGCCCGAAATAGAGTTTCGGCGTCGCTGAACATCCGGCCATCCAAAACCCGATTGTTAGAAATAAAGCCGGAAACAGGAATATTTTTTTTAGACGCATTATACGTCCCCTCTTTAAGAACTATAAATAATATAGCACACGCTAATAAGAATGCGCAACGTCGTTTTTGTTCTTGACAGCTTATTCAATTTTTGGTAATATGTAGCAAGTATATTTCACAAAATAAAATAGGTAACACAATGCTTGATGAATTCAGAACTCTTGGCATTTCTTTACAGGATAAAGCGCAAAATAGCGTAAACGGCATGGAGGCGTTAAAAGAACAATGCCGCCATCCGGAAAATAAAATTAACCGAACCAATGTCTTGGTGAAGTGCGACTGCGGATTCGTTCTCTGGCCCAGAAGTACATACTGGACTAATCGAGGCAAAGTTAAATTTTCCGAAACAGAACTCAGTAATCCTGGCCCGATCCGAGAAAAATTTGAAATGGAATACAAAGAAGCGTGGAACGGACTTAAAAAACTGCAGGTATCCTGTGACCATCCTGATGCCGAAAAAATCTATGTTGGCGACACAGATGAAGAATGTGGCATATGTCGGAAGGATTGGTGGGAAGTCCGTAAAGAACGAGAAAAAACGGCAGATGTTAACGCGACAACATCATAAAAACGATCCTACTAGATCGTTATTTTAATTTCTACTGAAAACGAATACCTTAATATGTAGGAATCCGTCGCGTTGTTAACACTTTTAACCTTTCGGGGTAAAGTACAAACAACATGACAATTCACAAATCTACACGGCTCACTCCCGTTCAAA
>LCKU01000028.1 GCA_001001625.1 Parcubacteria group bacterium GW2011_GWA2_45_30
TTTCCCTTCAAAAAGTTGGCCGCGCACCCAAAAACGTTCTTTCGTCTTGTAACCATGCTGATATTCTATCATGCGCAGTTACGAATCCAACTAATTACCAAAAACAATTCTGACAATTTGAGCAATCAAATAGAAACTCGCAGTCGACACAATCTCGTGATCTAATCAAAAACATTGAATTATAGTTATTGCTGCCGTTTAAATTCTCATAGCAAAGTTCCGAGGTCTTTAGATATGTGCAATCAAAACAATCATTGTCTTTATCTACGGCTTGGGAATAGAAAACATTTTCACACCCAACAGCAGAGTAAGAAAGATAGCAATTTTTATTGTCAACAGAATAATTTGTAAAATCGCTTCCTATATTATTTCTTAAAGTCCATAAATTGACCTGCGGCGTATTAGTGAGTATTTCTTTCCATTGTAGGAAAAATGGTTTGCTAAAATTGTATTCCCTTGCAAAGTCAAATGGCTCCCATTTGTCTGAATACCAACATTCGCGACAGTAAATTATGAAATTATTTTCAGGCGGATGCATTGTTAAGGTATCTTTTTTGCATAGTCCGCATTTTATCCAATAGAGAGACCTTTCATTTCGCCATGTTAATCGTCTAATTAACCGGCACTCCGGACACCAGGTCGGCGGCGGGACACGGATTTTTTCATAAAACAAAAAGTCCTCGGGTTCGATAACGAACGAATTTTTACAGTTCTGACATTGTTTTATTTCGGAGTTCATAAAATTTAGGCAGTCCCTCCACTATGGTCGGGAACTATTATTTTTATAGTAACGAGGAATGATATTTCTTCGGCATAAACGCGCGAAGACGGACAAGACGGATCCGGAGAATTTTTTTCTGGCGCATGCATTTTTTTAGGTCATTTTCAAGCGCCTGCTGGTCATAGCCAAGACAAATAACATCCGGCTTATACTTTTTAATCACGCCGTACTCCCCTTCTTTGTGATCTCCCAAAACCGCACAGAAGACCCCGGGTACACGGCGCACATTGCGCATACGGATTTTTTCGTTCTGCGTCGGTTTACGATTTTTTAATTGTTTCACCGCGCTGTCGCGCGCCACTACCGCAATAACTTCTTTTCCATGTCGCTTGGCTTGACCCAAAAAAGCCCGATGCCCGGGATGCAGGCGGTCAAAAACGCCAAAAACAATGACACGCCTCAATACTTTTCCAATATGCTTCATTAAAGTACCCCCTCGACCCGTCCCGTTAGAGATTTAATACGTCTCAAATCTCCAAGTGAAAACTAATCCGCAATCAAGTTACTTCGCCCGCATCATTCTATTCCGCATCTCTAGTTTCAGCAATATCGCAATAAATAGTACATTCCACGGTGTCGCCTGCGGCTCCGTCAGACGTTAATCGGAGCACTTCTCTAAATTGGTACGGGATTCCGCGTGTCTTTATAATAATTCGGAGTTGTAACACGCTTCGCAATATACAATATCTGGCTTGTCCGGAGCGTATGAGGTATCAAACTCATTCGGACAATGCTTTGTTTTCGAATGCGCTGGATGTTCGGCAGTATTTTTATAAATTTTGTTATCCGATACAATTCCCGCGCACTGGCATTTTCGTTTCCAATACTTCGGGGGATTCACAAATTTTTTACGGTTCTGGAAACGACATTCCGGACAAAACTGCGGCAAAGGCAGATTCAATTTTTTATAAAACGAATACTCCATAGGAATAAAGCGGTAAGGTCCTTTACAGCCCAGACATGTAATCACCTCTTTAATAATAGAGTCGTTAACCTCCGTGATTTTATCCGGAAGAGAACTGGCCTCCATGGTTGCTTTATACTCGCGTTTCTTGGTATCGCGCCATAGGTAGCCCTTCGACTTCGCTTCGGCTTCGCTCAGGGGGAAAAAATCCTGGGCCGGGGTTTCGTTGTAGGCGAAAATGGAAAACTCCGACGGAAAAAACTCTCCGTATTTATATACAATTTCCCTGATTCCTGATTCTTGATTCCTGATTCTTGAAATGTACGGCATCTCATCCATATGCTTTTTTATCTTTAGAACAAGTTTTTCGTAGTCCTCTTTTGCATATTGCTTATTCAAAATACAGTATTCATAGCCGCATATCGTACTCTCATAAATTTGCGATGCCGGATCTCCCCAACTGAAATAATCATAAGAGTCGTCTGTCTCATGCAACATCTGACAAAATTTTACATTCTCGCATTCATGAATGAAATATGATAATTTTGCGTTTTTGGAGTCCTGAATATGCTCGCCGGATGAATTTACATTCCGCATGCCGTGCATATATTTTACCGGATACTGCGCCCAAAGTTCATGCGCCTTTTTAGCATGTTTTGCCAAAGAAGCGCGGGATAATAAATCAAATTCTTTCAGATTTTTCGCATAGGTTTCTTTGGTGTGGGGCTGGTTGAAAATATAATAGGATTTATTGCGCAAATTCACACAGCCGAAACAATTCGTGCATCCTACCAAACTCTTAGAAAACCAGATGTCGGTACAACTCTCGCAATCAATAGAAAAAAAGGTGCGATAGCTTTCATCAATCATGATTCCTTCATGACACAATTCACTTAAAGTTGATTCTTGAAGATCAAAGCTGTCCTTAATTCCGCTACTGCGCGTACAATAGGCAGAGTCCTCCATACGATCTACCGCAAAACAAAGATAACAATTTTTTGAATGCCCCGCGTTACCGCAGTATTCTGATTTTACCAAATTCAAAATACTATTTGAGTATTGCGGCATCGCGCGATACAATTCTCGCCACTGTTCAAAAAACGACCGGGAAAAATCATAATCCCTGCCATATTGCATCGGATCCCATTTGTCCGACCACCAGTAATCGACATTCCGGACACCAAGTAGGAGGAGGAACTTTTATTTTTTCGTAAAATAAAAAATCCTCGGGCTCAATAATGAACCCGGCTTTACAATTCTGGCATTTTCTTAATTCCTGATTCATCCCGTTAGAAGTGTAATCTCTACTTAACACTTATAATGCAAAAACATAAATTTATCTAATAAACCCAAAAAAGTTCAGACCCAAACTTCTAACGGGATTCATTTTATCCCGGGCAGTTTCTCCTCCCCTTCTTCTCCATAAATCGGTAATCCGGCGGGCGGACCGATCTTTCTCGATTCCACGCTCTTTATCAGAGGACCGGTGAGCACTAAGAACATGGGCGGATGAAAAATTGTTGCCAGCTCCTCGACATTCAGCACCATTTTACCCAGCTTCTGCGCGCCAACATACCAATGAAAAGGCCTGATTCGCAAAATCGCCCCAAGGGTGGTTTCGTCAAACATCCGGCGCTCGCGATAATATTGAAATATGCGCTCCTGCCGGGCGCGCTGGCGTTTTTTGGGGAAAAGGTGGGGCCAGTGCCAAAATTTGGTCCGGGTCCAGGCTTTGGTGTTATGCGCAAACTTATTCAGGTGTTCTGTTGCATACTGATTAAATGCCCCATACACTCCGCGGCGCGGAAAAGTGTCTCCGTAAATTTCTTTAGGCGCAGTATAAATATAACGGATAAGTGATTCAAATCCGGGTTTTTGCAAATTCCGTTCAACCGCTTCAATCACCTCAACCTCTCCCGGAGTGCGCTGGACCATCACAATGCCGCCGCCTTCGGTTTCATACCTTCGGGTTGCCATTTTTTCCTTTAATTCCTCAACCAGCGTTTCATTGGCTTCTTTCCAAGAATCATCCGTGGGCCGGATCAATATCTGAATCCAGCAAATTTCCGCGGGTTTAAGTTTTGCCAAAACCTCAAGCATTGACGATATGGGATCAAGTTGCCGCTCTTCGTCCGGCGCCTCAAAATCCACATAAGTTCGGATGGGATAGGCATCTTCTTTGGCCAGACGCAACTCGTTCCCGAAAAGTTCATAATTGTTTTGCCGCAATTCTTTTACCGTAGCGGGTAAACGATGAATATAATCCTCCGTTACTTCAGCAAGTTCAATATCGGAATATTGCGCATATAGCGCAGCCTCAATCAAATTGCGGTGTTTTTTAGGAATCCGCATATAGAAATGGATATCACCGCCAAAACTCACAAGTTCGCAAGAAAACCAGAGCGTAACCTCCCCCTCCCACCACTTCTCGGCAATATCATTTGGGGAGTTGCGCAAACCATGGATTGACATAAAAACCTGCTCCATGGCACGGGGACTTTTGCGCACCTCGCGCGGTATGCGAAGCTCAAGCATTATATAAGGAATGGAACGCTTATAAAACTCCTGTATATAGGAAAGCCAAAGATAGAGCGAAGAAAAAAGCAAAACCCAAAAAATCCAAAACCACCATAAATCACCGATTATGGGGATGCTAAATACGAATCTTGGGACTGAAGATGGGTCAAAACCGTATATCATAGGTACATTATACCACTAAAAACGACCCATAATCAAACCGCCGCGTCCAAGAGACGCGGGTTCAAAACTATAACTATACGAGTTGTGCCAAGCTAAGCCAGCCGGAATTTACCGTCATCGGTCCGGCGGAAAAGCGATCTGTTTTGTAGATTCAAAAGTACGGTTTGCGGCTGGACCAGCCGCTTTGCCAAAACAAGCTTTATAATTTCATCTTTGGCAAGCGCCCGGCCGGATTCTTTCATTACGGAAACCAATACATCCCGCACCACCCCGGGCTGATATCCCCATTCGCGAAGCGCATACATCCCCCGGCCAACCAAAACAAATCTTTGGTCTTTGATAAGTTCGTTATGCACGGTCTGAGGATGAGCTTTTTTAACGGACCATCCGGCTTTGGAAATTTCCGCAGCCACCTCGCTAAAATGCATGGCTTTGCCGGATTTTTTTAACGCCAAATATGCTTTGTCGCGCATGCCGCGAGGAGTAACCGCAGACCAATGAGACAATCCGTATTCCCCGTATGGATTTTGTTTTATGGACTGGGCGGAGTTTATATGAGCGTCAATAACGTCTGCCTTAACATCCAAATTCTTGCCTGACGCGTCATCCTGAATATGTCTCGCAAGCATCCGATGCAATTCTTCCTGGGAAACCGGATGCCCGGTTTGCTCCAGATCTTTTATCAGACCTGCCACGGTTTTTTCTCCTTTGGCAACCGCATCCCGATCCGTTGCCCAGCGCCTAGGACATATTTCATTTTCCGGAACGCGTGAAAATCCTTTTCCTGTTCCTGCCTCAAGAAGTAAAGCAATATGCGGATGCTGGCGCTGATCTCCCAGAGTTGCAAAAAGATGATGTTCAGCCATCACTCCGCCATGACGCACAATATGCGCCTCAATCGCATCCAGCACCGGCCGGATCGCGGAAACAGTTTCTTCTTTGCGCAAATGCCGAAGCGCATCCGCCTCGATTTGCCGCACTCGCTCACGCGTAATTTTATATTTTCTGCCGATGGCCTCAAGCGTATCTGCGCCCTTGCCCTGAAGGCCAAAACGCCTTTCCAACACATCCCGCATGCGCAGATTAGACAATTTTTTTAACGCTATTTTTGTCGCCTCAACGGGCGCCAGAGGTAAAGTAATCATAGATTAAAATCTCACTAAAGATAGTAGCATATCAAATTTTTCTTGTCAATCTCTGCCAAATCACCAAGATAGGTGATGCTACGAATATCGAAGAATAAGTTCCGAATACAATTCCAAAAATAAGAGCCAGAGCAAAATATCGCGTAGTTACGCCACCAAATGCCATAATCGCCACCAGCACCAATAACACGGTTAGGGAGGTATTAATGGATCGGGCAATGGTTTCATTTACACTGCGATTTACGGTAATTTCAAACGGCTCCGGCTGTTTTAGTTTTCGCAAATTTTCCCGTATTCTGTCAAACACTACAATAGTATCGTGTACCGAGAAGCCCAAAATTGTCAAGAGGGCGGTAATGAAAAGAGTGTCAACTTCAATCCCCCAAAAATTTCCCAGGACCGCAAAAATTCCGGCCGGAATAGTTACATCATGAATAAGCGCAATGACAGCCGACACTCCATACTTCCAGGAAGAAACGGGCTTAGAAACATGCCGGAACGCAAATGCAATATATAAAATTATGGCAACAATTGCAACACCCAGGGCAATCAATGAATTGCGGTAAAGCTCGCGGCCGATGGTGGGGCCAATTGTGTCAAAACGTTTGGCTATTACGGCTATCTGTTTTTCGCTTTCCACGCCCTGTCCCGCGCTTTCAATCTTACTAAGCACCTCAAGAATCTGCTGGTGTTTTCCCTCATCCACATGGGCAAAGCGCAAAATCATCCCACGCTCCCCGGTCGGCTGCACCGTTATGTTGCCGATACTAAACGGCTCAAGCGACTGCCGGATTTTTGCCGCATCCGGACGCACGGCAATAAATTCAACCTCCAGAAGCGATCCTCCGGTAAAATCAATACCGAATTTCAAACCCCACACGGCAATGGAGATCAAGCTTCCCAAAACCAAAATACCAGAGATAGTGAGAAATATATTTTTGTTGCCAATAATATTCATCCCGTTAGAGATGTAACTTAGATGCGAAATCTTTGCCTGGCTCATGCCTACAAAGATATATCGTTACAAAATTACATCTCGCGGTAAAAATCTCTAACGGGATTCATGATTCTTTACCTTGAAATCCCGCTCATAAACAATACTCTCATCTTTTGCATCCGGGGCGACATTGCCGCAAAAAGGAGCGTGCGCGTAACGCTGATCGCCGAAAACATGGAAATCAAAATTCCGATAATAAGAGTAAGCGCAAATCCTTTCACCACACTTGTACCTAGCCAATATAAAATAAGGGAAGTGATAATACTTGATACGTTTGAATCGCGGATTGAAGTCCAGGCGCGGCCAAATCCTTCCAAAACCGCATCTTGCAACATTTTGCCGGAACGCAATTCCTCTTTTAACCGCTCAAAAATCAAAACATTGGCATCCACCGCCATGCCCACCGATAAGACAAATCCCGCAATTCCGGCAACAGTCACGGTAACCGGAATGGCCTTGAAAATCGCCAGTACCAAAACAGTATAAAGCAAAAGCGCCAGAACCGCCAAGACCCCGAGCAAGCGGTACCAAAAAATCATGAATATCGCAACCGCCGCAAATCCTATGAGGGCGGCCTGCAAACTGCGATTCAACGATTCCTGCCCCAAACTCGCCTCAACCGATTGCTGGACAATCAAGGTGATCGGAACCGGAAGCGCTCCGGCGTTCAAGCGTCCGACCAATTCTTTGGCCGATTCGGGCGTAAAATTTCCGGTAATCTGCGCTTTGCCGCCGGAAATTGCCTCCTGCACCGTTGGAGCGGAAATTGGCGAGCCGTCAAGATAAATCGCCAACTGCTTGCCGACATTTTTTTTAGTTAATTCTTCAAAAATTACAGCACCCTCATCAGTCAGCTCCAAAGAAATTTGAGGTTGAAATACGGTTTGATCAAATCTGACCTCCGTGCGCTTTACATGGCGTCCGGTAAGCTCGGTTGGAATAAAATACGGGTCTTCAACCAAACGCTCTTTATTTTTTTGCGCCTCCAAAATTTTATCACGCTCCTCCTCGGGCCTGGCTTCGCGAAATTCAAGATACGGCGTCTCGCCGATTAAACGGATCGCAGAATTAATATCTCTGATTCCGGCAAGTTCCACAATCAAGCGCCAATCTTCCCCTGATTTTTCAACCTGCACTACGGGTTCGGCCACCCCAAAAAGATCAACCCGGCGCTCAATCACGTCCCGCACCGCATCCATGGAATTCCCATAGTCAGATGATTGGATATTTCCCAAATCAGCTTGATACACCAAATGCGTTCCGCCTTGAATATCAAGTCCCAAACGATAAGGAAGTTTAAAACCAATAACCAATAACTTGGAACTTAGATAATGAAGACCTATTGAATCAAAAGCGCGCGCGGCATATTGCGGCGCGTCAAAAACACCCAAGAGAATCCCAACCAGCAAAAAAATAAGCGCCAAAATCCGCGCGGTTTGCGCCCGCATGGGCTTTTTGGTATCACGCGTAGGGTAAACAGGCATAAAAATAAACTACCAAATGTACAAACATCTGGCAAGATGCGGAAATACCGCCGCAGGCGGATACCTTACGAAAATCATCAAGCGCGCATACACGCGGTTGAATCCGTTTAGTTTTCAGACAATGGGAGGACGAAACTGCTTGCCCCGCACCAAATTTCGACTGCTGCTTTCGTTTCCATCCAACAGGAGAAGAACACCACACTATCATTCAAGTTCTATTCCACCGGCTGACTCATAGGCAGCATAGAAACGGTCGAAATTTTGGTGACGGGGCTTAGTTTTCCGCCTTAGGCGGAAAAGTTTCGTCCGACCCTTAGCGAACGCGCCGCAGGAGCGCGTGAGTCGTGTCTGAAAACGAAATGGATGAAAACCGCTATAGCAAAGCCCTAATCCGTCATGAATCTAATAAATAATCCTAATCGTAATACTCTTCTATATGAGCGCACCAGGAACCAATAGGCGGCGAGGAAAAACACAAATGAAAGTACGCCCGCAAGGATAAGGCGCCCCGCATCAAAAGACCCGGTCAGAACCACCTGCCGCATTCCTTCAAATACATGCGAAACCGGTATAAATGCGGCAATTTTCTGAACCACAACAGGAAGAGTGGAAATAGGATAAAAAACTCCGGAAATCGGACCCAAAAGCGCCGGGATGGACCAGGCCAAAATTTCAGACGACGGCCCAAGGCGCAAAATAATCGCAGTGGTGAAGAGCCCCAGCGCCCACCCGAATACGAAAAGTATTGTTATAAGCGGAAGAAGCATAAATCCGTATTGAAAAATATTATAGGCGAACAAAAACCAGGCAAGACCAGCCATAAAAATAACGGAGATGAGCGCAGTGGTCAGGCTGGTTAGCACCAAACCGGTGGCGTATTCTGCCAAAGTCAGGGGCGAGGAAAAAAGATTGATGAAATTCCGCGTCCAGGTGTCTTCTAGAAAAGAAACCGTGATTCCATGCTGTATCCGGGTCAAAAAATTCCATAAAATTATGGTTCCCAAAATTACCGCCGCAAACGCGAAATTAGAAGTACCCAAACGCGAAATATATATCATAATAAGACCCCAAAGCAGCAAATCCAACGTGGTCCAGTAAAAAAATCCGAAAATCCTGCCGACGCTTCTTCGGTTCAAATAAAACTGACGGAGAAAAATTGCGTATATTCTTAGTGCGTTCAT
>LCKU01000029.1 GCA_001001625.1 Parcubacteria group bacterium GW2011_GWA2_45_30
GCTTTACGAATCGGCGCGGTGCCGGTTCTTATCAGCATAGCCCAGAAAAAAGAAAAAGTTCGTGATTTTGTCCTGGCCTCGGGCGCCAAAATCCTGGTCACTTCCGAAAGTTTGGCTGCCGAAGCGCAGTTGGCGGCTGAAATTACTCATCTTATCATGGTGGAGGAAAATCATCCATATACGAAAGTCGGCAAGTTACGTTCGTCGTATCCGTTAGTTGCAGCAGATTGTGAGCCGCATGATCCCGCGTTTATCCTCTATACCTCCGGGACAACAACCGGCGAACAAAAAGGCGCGGTACTATCGCACGGCAACGTGGTCTCCAATGTTTATGCCACTAACCATCATACGGGGATGACTTCACAGGATGTTGGTGTTTGCTTTCTGCCCCTTTTTCATTGCTTTGGCCAGAATTTCGTAATGAACTCCATTTTCAACGCCGGCGCAACCATGGTTTTGCATCGACGGTTTGAACTCATGGAGGTGCTGGAATCGATCCGGAAAAATCGGGTAAGCATTTTTTACTCCATCCCGCCGAATTATCGGATGCTCCATAAGCTTCCAGATTTTGAAGCGGAGTATCTGCGCCCTATTCGTTATTTTTTTACCGCAGCCGATACTATGCCGGTTGAAGTTGCCCAAAATTGGAGGCAGAGATTCGGAAAAATCATTCATGAGGGGTGGGGGCTTACTGAAACATCTCCTTTTGCCACCTATAACCATGATTATCATTATCGCGATGGAAGTGTGGGAACTCCGATTGAGAATGTAGAAGTGCGGATTGTGGGTGAAGACGGGGTTTTTTGTCAGGCCGGAGATATAGGTGAGATTGCGGTGCGCGGACCTAATGTTTTTTCTGGATATTACAATGATCCTGAAGCAACTGCCTCCGCCATCCGCCATGGCTGGTTTTATACCGGCGATATCGGATACCTGGATGAGGATGGATATCTTTTTGTGGTGGATCGGAAAAACGATCGCCTCAAGGTGCATGGTTTTTCCGTATGGCCGCGCGAAATAGAAAAATGCCTTCGCGCATATTTCGGAGCGCGCCTGAATGATATTGGGGTGATTGGCGTTCCGGACGAGGCGCGCGGCCAGATGCCGTATGCTTTTGCGGTAAAGGGCGATGCGGCGCTATCGGAAGAAGAAATTATTCAGGCGTGCAAGGAGAAACTGGGCGGATAAAATGAAGAAAATGAGAACTAAGACCGTGCGGGAAACGGCGGTGGAAGAAGCATTTCACGAAGTAGAGCCCAAGGATTTAAACGCCAGTGATACGCTTTTTGGCGGAGAGCTGATGCATCATTTACTGGATAAGGTAGGCGGCAAGGTTGCCCAACATCATAGTGGCCGTGTGTGTGTAACGCGTCATGCCGAAATTGATATTGCCGCGTCCGCGTATCTTGGTGAGACACTATTTTTCAAAGCATCTTTAAATCGGGCCTGGGAAAGTTCCATGGAAGTCGGGATGAAGGTGACTGCCGTGGATTTTCAGAAAGTAACTCTGCGGTACATAGGCAATGCTTATGTGACGTTTGTGGCCCTGGATGATGAACGCCGACCAGTTGCGGTGCCAGCAGTTATTCCGCGTACCTTGGATCAGAAACGGCGGTACCGGGAAGCGGAAGATCGCCGCGCATTTTATCGGCGTAAGAAAAAAAGCTAAGGTTTGCCTTGGCCTTTTTAATTTACGGGACGGATTGACGGGAAAGTCGCGTATTTGACTGCGCAAACAGACGGTGGTTACATGGGGGTAGAAAATCCGTCCTTTTACAAGGAGGACATATGAAAGTTTTATCACCCGTCATCGTAGATGGGGAGAGTTTGACAATCGAGAATTTTGTACGGGTTGCGCTTTTTGGCAATCCCATATATTTGACCGAGGATGCTAAAATTTTGGCCGACCTTCGGGCCTCCAGAGATTTTTATTGGGAGTGCGTGAAAAAGGGCTTGTATGCATATGGAGGCGGGACTGGCGTTGGTTCCAATGTTGTTCATATTATTCCCCTGGAAGATCGGATTGAATTCCAAGCTCGCCTCATTGATTCCTTATATTGCGGGGTTGGAGAAGAGTTGGCCAAAAAAATTATACGAGGATCCATACTTTTACGGACCAATGCGCTGGTTAAAAAAGCATGTTCGGCAATCGGGACGGACAAAATATATAAGTGCATTGAGTTATTGAATCGCGACATTGCGCCTATCATGTATGAGGATGGTTCGGTGGGCGCAAGCGGAGACCTTGTTCCCCTCTCATCAATTGCCGAGGCCATTCAAGGGAAAGGCAAGGCGCGGTATAAAGGCAGAGTATGGATTACCGCCGAGCTTTTTGCGGAACTCGGGGTCGCGCCGTTAACTCTTGAGGAGAAAGAAGGACTCTCTTTGGTAAACGGCACTTCGGTGATGACCGCGCTGGCGGCGTTCGCGCTTTATGAGGCATATTATCTTACTGATCTTTCTCTTGCGTGCGCGGGAATGGCTGGCGAGGCATTGTTGGGCATGACTGACCCTCTGCACCCCTTTGTTCATGAGGTCAAGAATCATCCGGGTCAGCGGCAAGCCGCTTCATTTCTGCGGGAACTTTTGCGAGGAAGCCATTTGACTAGAGACCTTGAAAATCTTCGTACTCAAGTTATTGAATCGGTTGGTGATTCTAATCATACGGTAAAAACACCTATTGAACTTCAGGATCCGTATAGCGTTTTGAGGTGTGTGCCGCAGCTTTTCGGCCCGACCCTGGAGATTCTTGAATTAGTTGAACGCTGGATAGTGAACGAAATGAATTCCGCGAACGATAATCCAATTGTTAATCTTCTTGAGCGGAAAATTCATCACACAGGAAATTTTTCAGGTTTTTACATTGCTTTAGGCATGGACATTTTGAAACTCGCAATTTTTAACATAGCGGATTTGATGCATGCTTTGCAAGAACGAATGCTTAATAATAAGTGTAACCGCGGCCTTCCGCCAAGTTTGGCCGGAGAAGATCCCGGATTTAACAGCGGATTTAAAGGAGTTGGGCTGTGCGGTTCTGATATTTTTGGAAAAGTGTGTTTTTTGTCTAATCCTTACAGTATTCATAGGCGGTCAGCTGAAATAGGCAATCAGGAGGTGGTTAGTTTTGGTTTTGGCGCAGCCGAATATGCCTTGGAACAAATTAAAAAATATCAGGAGCAGGTTGCCGAAGTTCTTATCCACGCGGTTCAGGCTCTTGATCTTCGGACGGGTCGTGATACTACGCAATTGGCGCCCAAGACCATCGAATTTTATCAACAAGTTCGAAAGAAAGTGGCATTTCTTGGTGCGGACCGGCCGATGCATGATGATATTGTAAAAGTTGTGCGGATGATAAAAAATCATAAGTTTCAGCTTGACTCCGTAAAGGCATAAACTTACGGAGTTTTTAATTTGCCTTTCCGCGATTGCGGAAGTAAAGTTGAGTTATGATATTTGCGGATAAATATATTTGGACGAATCACTCGAAAATGAAAATGAATCATTATCGTCTGACCGAATCGCGAGTCAAGCGTATTATTCGTCATCCGGCGCGGGTGGAGGAGGGGATATTGGAGGGCGCGATTGCGGCCATGCAGCCGGCGGAGGGAAAGAAATATAGTGAGATATGGGTAATGTATGTTTTGGCTCATAAGGGCGGTTCTGGCGACAATACTTTTTCTCGACACGCTCATCCTGCCAGCGCAGGATTCGTTAAGGGTCGGCGCGATTTTTCGCCTTCGGCGAAACCAGGCAAATCGCACCTCCCATTGTCTCGAAAACATATTGCCTCCACCGCCCCTTTTATCGCTGATGGATTAGAAAGAAATATAACCGCCCAGTATTTTCAAAAGCATTTTCCTCGCTTTAATGGAATTAGCGCTTTTGGAAGGAGTGAGATGAAGAAGGTAAAGGTTATCACCGCTTGGCGCTATCCCGGACGCGCGCCGGAGCGCGATCCGGTTCCGGATAGTATTTTGAAGGAAATAAAAAATATTTTATAATTTTTTAAGATTCAATATTTTGATATTGTCCGCCGGCGGCGGATACCATTAGCAAACCCATTAAATGAGTCGCAGGCGGAATTTGGTATTTTGCTTTTGAGGTAAATGAATGATCAAAGTTTCTCCATCTGGAACAAGTTATTTATTGGAATGTCCGCGCTGTCTTTGGCTACAGATGAATGAAAATAAAAAGCGTCCGCGCGGCGCCTATCCGTCCTTGCCCGACGGCATGGATAATGTTTTTAAAAAATATTTTGACGAGTATCGGAAACGCGGCGAACTGCCTCCAGAGATTGAGGGAAAAGTTGAGGGCCAGCTTTATAACGATAATTTGGCGGAATTTAATAAATGGCGTGAAGTAGATTTCGGTCGCGGGGGGCTTGGGGCAAAATTTCCGGATTTGGATATTGTGCTTCGCGGGGCGATTGACGATCTTTTGATTGCGCCGGACGGAAAATTCGTGCCATTTGATTTTAAAACCCGCGGCTATCCCACCAAAGAAGATACGCACGAACATTATCGCACCCAGCTTGATTTATACGCTCTGCTTTTCCGCGAAAATGGCATGCCGCCTGCAGAATATGGTTATTTGCTATTTTTTTGGCCACAGGCCTACGAAATGGGGACTGCGTCATTCAAAACCGAGCTTATAAAAATGGATGTTTCGCCTTCGCGCGGCATCTCGGTTTTGCAAAAAGTCCGCGAAATAGTTACCGGATCGATTCCTAAAGCCCATCAAAATTGCGAATACTGCATTTATCGCGAATCACCCCTATACGGAAAATAGGAATCATGAATCCCGTTAGAAGTTTGATCTGATTTTTTCGGATATATTAAATAAATCATGTGTTTTTACATTATAGGTGTTAAGTAGCGATTACACTTCTAACGGGATGAAGCAAGAATCAAGATTGTGCCAAAATTGTAAAAATGAGTTCGTCATCGAACCGGAGGATTTTGCGTTTTATGAAAAAATCTCTGTTCCTCCGCCGACTTGGTGCCCAGAGTGCAGAATGATGCGGCGCATGAGTTTTGGCAACCACTTGAATATGTACAAAAGAAAGGATGATTTAAACAAAAAAGAAATACTTTCAGTTTACGATAAAGATGCTCCATTTCCTGTTTATACAACTGAAGATTGGTGGTCTGATAAATGGGATCCACTGCAATTTGGCAGAGAGTATAATTTTAAAGTTCCGTTTTTTTCTCAATTTTTAGATCTGTATCACAAAGTGCCGCAAATGAATCTCGTGAATATTAATTCCATTAATTGTGATTACTGTCCCAAAATTGTGAATGCGAAGAGTTGCTATCTTTCCATTGGGTTTGGAATAGAAAATTGTATATACGGTTACTATTCGCGATGTTCTAAAGATTCCATTAGCTATTTTAACTTAAATTTTTCGGAGAAATGTTACGAATGCGTCGATTGTTATAAGTGTTATTCTCTTTTCTTCTCACAGGATTGTGTTGAGTGCTACGATTCAAAATTTCTAATAGATTGTCGAAATTGTCATGACTGTTTTGGATGCGTAAATTTACGGAATAGGTCATTTTGCATATTCAATAAGCAATACACTAAAGAAGAATATAAAAAAATAATGAATGAATATGATTTCGGCAGCAACGAAGGCATTAAACAAGCAATGGAAAAACTTAGCAATCTTAAAATTAGCTTACCGAGGCGTTATTCCATTCTAAATAAATGCTCTAATGTCACAGGGAATCATGTATCGAATTCCATTGATTCATTTGATTGTTTTGATATATCCGAAGATAGCAGTTTAGAAAGAGTTAAATATTTAATTGTAGGAAGCTCCATGAGAGATTGTTATGATTCATTTACTGGGGGAGAAGGTATAGAATTATCCGCTGAATTTATGTTAACCTTTGGAGGCCGCAATAACTTCGCGACTATAAACGTTCTAGAATCTTATAATGTTAAATATTCGATTGATTGTTACAACTCAAGTAATTTATTTGGATGTGTTGGTTTGCGTAAGAAGGAATATTGTATTCTCAATAAACAATTTACCAAAAAAGAATACGATGTGTTACTTCCAAAAATTATTCAAAATATGATAGACAATCCATTTTTAGATAATAAAGGAAGAATTTATAAATATGGAGAATTTTTTCCAGATGAATTTTCTCCTTTTGCTTACAATAAAACTGTCGCTCAAGAGAATTTCCCTTTAAAAAAAGAACAAGTGCTTGATAGAGGTTATTCTTGGAAAGATCGTGAAAAAAGAAATTATCAAGTGACAATAAAATCTAAAGACCTCCCGGACCATATTAAGGATGTGCAAGATAATATTTTAAACCAAGTCATTGGCTGCGAGCACGAAGGAAAATGTAACGAGCAATGCACAGAGGCATTCAGAATTATTCCACAAGAATTGAAATTCTATAGGGAAATGAATTTAGCGTTACCAAAACTTTGCCCAAATTGCAGGCATTATCAGAGAATGAAACAACGAAGTCCTTTAAAGCTCTGGCAGCGCGCGTGCATGTGCGAGGTGAAAAACCATGGGCATGAGGAAAAATGCCAAAACGAATTCGAAACTTCATATGCTCCAGACCGCCCAGAGATAGTTTATTGTGAAGCGTGCTATAAGGATGAAGTATCCTAAAAATCATGTTTTCAGAAAAAGTTCTTGCAGTAAAAAATCTGGTGAAATCGTATCATGGCATCCGGGCGGTGGATGGCATTAGTTTTGGCGTGGCTGCGGGAGAAATTGTGGGGCTTTTGGGACCTAATGGCGCTGGTAAGACCTCAACCATAAATATGATCCTTGGGTTGCTGGAACCCGATGCGGGAGAAATTTCTGTATTCGGCAAGAATTTTAAAACGCACCGCAGTGAAATTCTGTCCAAGGTGAGTTTCGCCGCCGTATATGCCCAATTGCCCGGGAATTTATGGGTTGAGCAAAATTTACGGATTTTTGCTATTCTATACGGCATTCCAAACCCCAAGAAAAAGGTTCAACTTCTCATGCAGGAGTTTGAACTTACCCAGTTTGCGCGATCCAAGACCGCTTTTCTTTCCTCGGGCGAGCAATCGCGCCTGAATCTTGCCAAGGCCATGTTGAATGATCCGAAACTTATTTTACTCGATGAACCGACCGCGTCGGTTGATCCTTCAACCTCGGAAATTCTGCGGAGCCGTATTTTGGAATATGCGCGCGCGAATCAGTCCGGAATTTTATGGACC
>LCKU01000030.1 GCA_001001625.1 Parcubacteria group bacterium GW2011_GWA2_45_30
AGGGGATTATATAGACCCAGTAATTTTGCAAAGCATATACGCATTTTGCAAAATTACTGGAAGGTACGGAGTACCACGGGCTTGCCCGTGGGTCTCTATTTGACAGACGTGAAAAATAGATGTATGAAATCTGTATTAAGAGGGTGGTCTTTAAAAAAAAGATATTGAAGGAGGCCCAAAATGGCCGATAAAACAGTATGTGTTGTCTCGGCAGAAGCAATGATTCCGGAGTTAGGGCCATTTGCCTGCGGCGCCAACCAAAGAGGCGGTCTTGGCGACCTGTTCGGCCACATGCTGGAAGGTTTCATAAAAAAGGGTATCCACGTAATTCCCATAACTTATTTTTATCCGCGCGATTGGCAAACAGGTGAGATGGTTGACTACAACAACACACCTGCACGCTGTCACTACGGCCTGGATGTTGATATCTATTGGCAAAGAAGAAGCGTTCCGATATTTACCATTGATCGGGCTGGCGCTAGAGTATATGGCATCAATGATCCCGAAGCCGGCATTATTTATCCAGATCTTCCGAAAAAAATACGCCAAGCCGCATTCTTTGGAAGAGCGGTGCATGCACTCCTTAAAAAACTTAATGAGAGACCAGAAATTGTATGGTGCCAAGAGTGGCCGACAATGCCGGTCATCCCGAATCTACGTGACGATCCATTTTTCAAGAATACAAAATATATCTTCACCCTTCATACCTCGGTGCATGACGCCCTCGATTCCATACCGAATGAATTGTACAACGATTTTGCGCTGGATGAAAAATATCGCTTTGCCTTTTTGCGAGATGGAGTTCTGGATCCAACCCTTGCCGGAGTGCGATTGGCCGATCTCGTGACAGGCGTTAGCGAAGAGCACGGCGGCGAGGTTCGCAAAATGTATCCAGAATACGCTGCAAACATAACTGGCCTTAGAAACGGAACCAGTCGCAGTTCACTACTTTCACCGCGAATCAAGGCGCTTCAGCACACTAACCCATATTCTTTATGGACAGCGCATCTCGGAGATCGAGCAGAACTCCATGAAGAAGTCCGCAAAGAAACGGGTATTTTGATGGATCCTGAACGTCCGGACATCGTACTATTCCGACGAGAAGCTGATTATAAAAACCGGCGCCCCATGTTTGAACCAAATATCCATGCCATCTGCGCTCCGCGCGGAAAACCGCTTAATGACGGCAGAAAAGGACTTGGCGCAAATGTGATATTTGGAGGTGTGGCTCATGAAAACTATAAAGCTGGCCAAGAGAATATGGAACTTTACCGTCAATGGATGCAAGACCAGAATTTGAAAGGAAAATTTGTTTATCTTCCGTTCTACAGCGCAGCGTGGCGAACCCTGACAGTAAGGGGATGCGACATTCATGTTGAGTGCCCGCAACCCCGATGCGAGGCTTGCGGCACCAGCTGGATGCTTGCCCAACTAAATGGCATATTGAATCTCGCCACCTTGGGCGGAGGGCATAAAGGACATAGCAAACTGGCTGATCCGCAAACCGGCGAAGGCGATACGCTTTTTATAGAGCCGTACAACCCGGAAACATTATATCTGCAACTAGATAAAGCGTGCGGATGGTTCTATGATTGGACATTGAACCAAAACGACTGGTGGCCGCGACTCAAAATGAATAACTATCTCCGTGGCGAAGAAGTGGACATTACTCACATGATTGAAAAATACGATGAACTCTGCTTTAAACCGCTTCTCGCTCAAGTAAATAAAGCGGCTTAATAACCGCTTATTTTTTATTTCTCCAATGAGCATCCTGCCTGACTAAAAGTTCAGCCGCTTTTTCAGGATGAGCCATTATTTCCTCAACCGCTTTCTCCATGCGCATGGACTGACTGCCTTTAACCAAAATCAAGTCACCCTCCCTAATCAAAGGATCAAGCGCCTGACCGGCGGATTCGGAATTATCAAACAGTAAAACTTTTTCATGCCCCATACCGCACATTCGTGCATCCTCGGCGATAAATTTAGCGCGCGGACCAATACAAAAAAGCAAATCAACGAATTTAGCCGCCTGGTCCCCCACTGCGCGGTGCGCTTGCTCGGAGTATATCCCGATTTCCAGCATATCACCCAAGACCGCGATCTTTCGTTCACCCGGCAGAGCGTTTAGCGTATCCAAGGCGAGTCGCATGGATTCGGGAGCGGCGTTATAGGTATCATCAAGAATTAATGAACTCTTTATTCCCTTAAGCAAACGCAGACGTCCGGGCGGCGGATTAAATTGCGCCAGTGCCTCGGAAATCTCAACTAAATTTAGTCCCAGCGCAATTCCTGCGGCAGCGGCGGCCGCAGCCGCATATACTTGCGGCGTACCGAAAGTATCATGCAGCCGCACCGGAACCACATTTCCTTTATGTTCAATCTTGAACGATATGCCGTTTGGTACATTATTTCCATTCTCATCTTTCTTGCTTCTTAATTCTTGATTCATAATTTTTACGTCCGCATGCTCTTCCGTGCCAAAGGCAATGACTCGCGCTTTGGTTTTATCTTTCATGCCATACACCGCAAAATCATCATGGCTCAAAATTGTGGTTCCGTCGCCTGGAAGCGCTCGAACCAATTTTGCTTTTTCCGCAATCAGCTCTTGCGGATCCTTAAAAAACTCCACATGCACCGGAATATCGCCGATGGCAGTTACAATCGCAATATGCGGTTTGGCAATGGAAAGAAGGTAATCCATATCGCCCGGTCTATCAATGCCATATTCGAGCACGAGTATTTCTGGATAGGGTTGATTTCTAAATATCATGCGAATTAATGTGCGAATCAATACGAATATCCATGCGAATACGTTGCGACCGTGATGAGAGATACCGAGTGTAGCAAGTGGAAATCCGATTTCATTATTATAGTTCTTTTCGGCCTGCCGCACGCGGTATTTTTTGGAAAGCACCGCAAAAACCGCCTCCCGCGTAGAGGTCTTTCCTACCGATCCGGTAATGCCAATAATTATCGGCTTATATCGCCGAATCGTCTCCCTCGCCAATGTTGCCAGAATTTTTTGCAGAATTGACTTCATAATTTCTTTATGCTATATACAATATCCCACAGTAGAATCGGCGTAAGCTTTTTCAACGATAAATTAATTTTCCCTAATTACCACGGCAACTAACTACAGCGTCTCCGACACTGATTTTTTATACACCGCAGGTGGATACATTAAAAGAAATAATTTAATTCAGGGATCGCGGATCCCTGTAGTCAATATTCATCTGGAGGCACCTGGTAATAATTCAAAATGTATTCCGCTAAATCATGAAACGCTGGCGTCAGGGTATTGGCTGCAAAACGGTTGCCCGTAGGCGCGTTTAACTGCAAAAAAACGAGAAATCTAGGGTTAAACGCCGGCGCATACCCCACAAAAGAATGAATAACTTGATCAGAGTATCCCCGGCCGTCCTTGCGTGGAATCTGGGCAGTGCCGGTTTTCCCGGCCACAAAATATCCCTTGACTCCGGCCCTATTTTCATACCCGACCCGCACTACGGAAATAAGCATTTTAGTTAAGGTCTCGGCAGTTTCTTTGGAAATTACTTGCCGCACTTCTTGCGGCTCTTTTTTTATCTCGTTCCCCGAATCATCCACAATTTTTTCAACCACATACGGCCTCATCAATTTCCCTTCATTGGCGATAGCGCCCACGGCCATTGCCATTTGCAAAGGCGTTACCGCAATCCCCTGCCCGAACGCAGCTGTTGCAAATTCAATTTCCCGTTCCGCGGAAAGATTGGAAAGATTCCCCGAAACCTCGCCCGGCAAATCCACGCCGGTTTTTTCGCCAAATCCGAACTTACGCAAATATTCCCACTGACGATCGCGACCCAATAGCCGCGCCACATGTACCGCCCCGGTATTTAACGATTTTTCCAGAACCTGGGTCATAGTTTGCGTTTTATATGATTTGCCGTCAAAATTTTTAATTGTATAACCTTTTATCTTGATTTCCCCTGGATCGTAATAAGTTGAATCAGCGCGAACCAATCCATCTTCTAGACCGCCGGCCATGGTAATTGGCTTCATAACCGATCCCAACTCATACATTGATTCTACCGTTGGATTTAAAAAAACAGAAAGGTCCTTTTCTTTGGAAAAAGCGCCGGGATCAAATTGGGGGGCAGCGGAAAGCGCCAGTATTCTTCCGGTTTCAGGATCAAGCACAATCGCGAATCCTTCGTTCGCGCCCCATTTTTCTTTGGAGGCCTTTAACACTGATTCAACTTTTTGCTGAATGTTATAGTCAATCGTCAAAAAAAGTTTTGCGCCTTCTTTCGGAGGACGGATAATCCTGCGCCCGAGCGCAACCCAAAAACCTGCCGCATCTTTCACCCCTTCCAAAATGCCTTTATTTCCTGCCAAGTCCTGTTCATAATATCGCTCCAGCCCGTATCGGCCTTCGGCTTCCGCCTGAATTTTACTCACAAAGCCCAAAAGATGCGCGGCCAGCGTTCCGTGAGGATAAGTGCGCACTTTTTCCTCCTCTACATATATTCCGGGGAAGCGGCGCGCCGTGATACGTTCGGCCGACTCACGACTAATATCTTTGGCAATCACCTCATAGTAATCGCCTTTTTTTTCGAGTTTAGCCAGAATTTCTTTCTCCGGAACAGATAACTCCGCACTAAGATTTACGGCAAGTTCACTGGGATTTTCAATATCTCCCGGAGAAGCGACGACTAGGCGAGAGGATCGGCTTAATGCCAAGGGTATTGCATTACCGGACTTGTCACGCGCAAAAATCGGTCCGCGTTCGGCCAAAAGTTCCACAACCTGCCTGTGCTGACGGGAAGCGGCTTTAATAAATTCTTTATGGTCAATAATTTGCAGTTGAAAAAGCCGGCCCAGAAGCGCTAACCCGGCTCCGAAAAAAAAGAGGAGGATCCAATTCATCCGCCTCTTTAAATTTGCGTCAAAATGTGGAGTACGCGGCATAAATATTATGGTATCTGTCCGGAAAATTGAGAGGCGACAAAACTTGATGGAACTATAAAATTCATGGCTGATACTTTCTCCATTGATTCTAATACAATTTTATGTTCGGATGCAAACGAGGAAAGCAGTGATTGAACTTCCAGTTCATTTTCTTCAAGTCCGAGTTTCGCCGCACTAAGATCCACGGAATTTTTTCTTATTTGAAACCCAAGATCAAATGTAGCGTAAAGCGCTACGGCATAAATTAACATGGAAATAATAATAAGTCCGACAAGAATTGATGAAAATATGCCCGTTCGTATTATTTCGTATATGGGCTTATGACGGAAAAAGCGTTCCTGGATAAAAGGAAAGGTTAAAATTTTTTGTTGTGCTAAAATTAAATAGGTCATAGCTTTTTCTCCACTACTCTTAACTTGGCTGACCGCGCGCGGGGGTTTTCCCTAATTTCTTCTAAAGACGCCTGAATTGGCTTTGGGGTTAAGATCCCAAGCGTACCTGTCTTTGATTCTTGTCTGAAAAATTCTTTAACGATCCTGTCTTCCAGCGAATGAAAAGAAATAATTGCGATCTTGCCTCCTGTTTTTATAATATCGCGCGCTATCGGCAGAACTTTCTCTAAATTTTCAAGTTCATGGTTTACTGCTATACGGAGCGCTTGGAAAGTTCTGGTTGCAAAATGAATCCGTCCATGGCGGTACTTGGGATGGACGCTTCGCGAAATAACCGTGACAAGTTCAGTTGTCGACTGAATCCTGGCCAGATGGCGGGCTCGTTCAATTCCCTCCGCAATTCGATTGGCAAAGCGTTCTTCTCCGTAGCGGCGAAGGATATCCTCAATTGCCGCGCCGTCCCAGGTATTAACGATTTTTTCCGCAGTAAGCTCATTTCAAATTATGTTTTCGTATAATATCTCTAAGATCTGCATAATTTCCGCACTCAAGTTTTATGTTAGTAATTCCTAATTCTTTATTCCTTATTCCTAATTCCTTTATAAGTTCGCAGTCCCAATCAATCCCAAACACCAATCCTTTTTCTCCCATCCTCTCGGCAATCGCCCTTGCATGTCCCCCACCGTTTATGGTGGCATCAATGTAAATTTCACCAGGTTGAGGATTAAATATTTTTAAAACCTCGTTCAGTAAAACCGGCTTATGCATATCTTTACGAAATACGAATTTTTGCGAATGTACGAATTAGTATATTCGTACTAATTCGTAATTCGTAATTCGTAAAGTTAATACAGTCCCAATTCGCCCAATTTCTCCGCTATCATATCCGCCTTCTTCTCAACTTCTTTTTTATAATTTTCCCAGCGTTCGGTATCCCAAATCTCAAGCCGATTTTGCACTCCCACTATGGTTACTTTCTGCGCAAGCCCGGCATATTCTTTCAAATAATCCGGAACAAGTATCCGTCCTAGCTGGTCAAGCTCAACTTCTACGGCCCCGGAACGCGTTAAAATCGCTTTCTCTCCTATTTCCTTGCGCAATTTAGCCGGCACCGCTAGGCGTTTCTTTGCGTCAATATTATGAAGATATTCACCAATGAGCATTTTGACTCGTTATAGCGGTTCGACAACATGATTTTGAAACACTGATCCTCGCTTATGCGGATTTCGTATATTGTAATTTCAGACACGCCTCGTCCCGTCCAGCGCGGGACTCGCTAAGGGTCGGACGCGAAATTTCGCTTTACCGCGTCTAACGCGGCTTCGCGAAAACCGAGCTTTCGCGTCCTCCCATTGTCTGAAATTACAATATATGAAACCGCAGTCACTCACTTGGGGGTTTTTGTTTCAAAATTATATTGCTTAAACCGCCTGTATACTCGCTTACAATCCTTTCTTATTGTA
>LCKU01000031.1 GCA_001001625.1 Parcubacteria group bacterium GW2011_GWA2_45_30
ATCACTCACTTCAATTTATTGTCGGAACAGCTGGAAAGTCATCAATTTGCCTAAATTTTCAAGCCAGATGGCGAAGAAAATTTAGCGACAAATTGCTGATCCAGCATCAAGCTTGAAAACAAACATCTGTATTAAACAGATGTAAGCCACAGGCGATTTCACGGACGGATACAATGTCCGGTAAAAACCACCCTCGAGCTTTGGTGCTGGATTACACTCCAACTGTTATTTCCCGCTTATTCAATCCGGCGTAAGCCGTTTGAGGATTAAAAAACGGCATTGGATTTATATAAACAGGTTGGATTTTAAAGATACTATCCGCCCGGAAAATGCGAACAAAAACACCCACAGGAACCCCAATATATTTAGGGACTTCTGCGGATGTTCATGCAACTCAATTGTTAACAAGTTGTCAGGTTAGGGGTTTTAATTTAACCCCGCCAACTCACAAGTACTATCAGTATATCCCCCAGTCAAAACGTGTCAAGTGAGTGAGCCTCGCAAAATTAAAATAAGCCGTCAGGCGACGGCTGTTAATACTTGGCTGCTTATAAACCTATAGCTTGAAAGAGGAAACCGAAACCTTATCCCAGCCCGTAACATCAGGAAACGCTTTTTTAACCGCTTCCGCATCCGCATCCGGAGCAGTGCCAAAAACCACCTCATACAGCGGCAGCGGATATCTCTTTTCCAGCGTTTCAATTTTTTTCAATATCCTGGCAAGATGCCGCTTATCTAAAAGGTCCGACCCCAACCAAAATTTCAGCACCCGATTTTTCTTTTTATCAATTACCAACAAAAACATCTTTGCAGCTTTCTTTGCTTTTTTCATAGCGATTCTCCTTAATGACGAAAGGTTCTGAAACCATATTAACATATGAATTTAAAAAAAGAAAGCGCAGGTGATGCGCCTTTAACTTACTTTCTAAAATGCCTTTTTATAATAAGCGGCGGGGCAATGCTTCCGGCCTGTAAAAACTTATCGTGGAATTTGCGCAAACTGAATTGGTTTCCAAGCCGCTCCTCCTCGCGTTTACGCAATGCCGAAATTATGTGCCACCCAAGCGCATATCCCATAGGAGTTGCCGGGGCCTGTGAATACCAATTCAAATCCGCTTCGGCCTGCGAACGTGGAAATGTCAATTCCCGCACCATAAAATCAGCTGCCTCGTCATACGACATCTGACCGCATTGGGTTTTGACGTCAATGATAATCCGCATGGTCCGCCAGAGCCGGTCTTTTAACATGATGAATTCATGTTCGGGCGAACCCAGGAATCCTTCATCATGCATCATCTGTTCACAATAAAGCGCCCAACCCTCGAACATTACTGATGAAGAGTTGGTAAGACGCGCCAGCGTATGCGCCGCCGGATAGAAATTCGCGAGCGCAAACTGCAAATGATGTCCGGGATATGCTTCATGCGCCGAAGTATTTTCCAGACCTCTCCAATTATGTTCCCGCAATTCGTCATCATCCTTGGGCGGAGTTACGTAATAATAACCAATCTGATTCGGATCATTTGGCGGTGGATTTAGATATGCAGCAAACGGAATCTGGTTACGCATGAAAACAGGCGTCTCCTCTACCTCTATCTTTTCTTTGGGAGGAAACGTAATCAGACCTTTGGCTTGGACAAAATTCCGGGCCCTTTGTACCGCATTTTGATATGCAGGAATAAGTTCGGGCACAGAGGGATGATACTCCTGAATCATACGCGCGGCCTCATCAATACTTTTTCCCTGCGAGATTTTTTCGGTTAAAGCAAGAAGTTCTTTCTTGGTTTCCATGAACAACTGCGCACCCAGCGCCAACAGCTGCCACGCATCCATTGGCAAAAAATGCTCGTGGCGCAATAACAAATTAAAGTGTTCCTCGCCAACGGCATATGAATCTCGGGCTTGCGCCAGAACTCTGTGTTCCAAAAAATGCCGGAAATACCTGACTGCGGATTTGGCCTGCTCCACGGCGCGCAAAAAACGTTCCTCATCTTTGATTCCTTCCTTAACGCACGGCATTTCTGCCAGTGAATCTAAAAAACCGATCCCTTCTCCAAGCTCGCTAATTGCCATTTTCACCCAAAGCCGCGGCGGATGCGCTTCGCGAATATGAAATTCCTCAATCCCCTGCATCATAAAATATGAAACGCCTTCCAACCGCTGTAAAATAAATCCGGCCGGATCGGAATTGGGATACTTCGTAAGATAATAAATGGCGTTAAACGGAAGATATAAATCAGGTCGTTCAATGCGGTAGTCCCCCCGTACGAATTCAGCGACCTTCACTATACACATCCCGCGCATCAATTCCTTATCAATCTTCTCATCCTGGGTAAGTTTTTTAGGAGAGAATTTTGAAAGCGCAACAAGCGAGTCCCTATAAAATGCCTGTTCCTCCGCGTACCTGCCGTCAGAATAGTCATCCCACTCGGCTTCGTGTCCGCCGACCCCATAGGCGATTGCCTCGCTCGGGTTAAACTTAAAGTATTTAGCGAAAAAATCATCACCGAAACGCTGGAAATCCTGCATACATATTTTCCTTTCAAAAAAACTATTAACTCCACGGTATCACATAGATAAAATAAATAGCAAATATAAAAATACCGCACGGTTGGCGGTAGATACTATTTATAACTGCATTTGAGGTTATACCCGACGGATTACTTTTGATAACAATCCTTATGAGCCAAGGTGATCTGGCGCGGATTACACTTAACGCAGTGCCCAGGGATGAATCGCTTTAAATATTTTTTCTGTTTATCGTTAAAATGCTTCCATAAAAAAAATTCCAGGCGATCAATTTTATCATGCCAGGCGAATGGAAATAAAATATGTAATGCTTCATGAATTAAATTCTGTTGCCCGGGCCAATCTGGCAATTCATGAATAACATATATTTCCTTATGATTCAGACACATAAATCCAGCCAGTTCTTTTCTTGGATTATCCGGATCACGTATGATTTTAACCCTGTAAACCTTTATTTTACGGTTCTTGAGTGCCTGAACTATTCTCCGAAACAAGCTATCAGTTTTTCGATCGCCGGATAACGGAATTTTACCTATTCTTTCCTGCTTTTTTCGGCACATAACAGATACCCCTCTCTACGCGTATATGCCGTAATTTTCAATTTACTAATGCAAGAGTAACACAGATTCATCCCCGAATCAACGGTGTGCTGCATGCATATGCTTGACAAAATTTTATGCTGGGTATAATATATATTTCATTGCCTAATGCTGACTGGAAAATATAATGACGGGAGATAGACTAAACGTAATAGCACCCCGAATGGTTTTAGAACAAATTTGCGATCAGGTTGTGACGGAACTTGAACGTAAATTTTATCCGGAATCCGATTTAAAATCAAAGGAAATGTCCCGAGGATATTTCAAAATGGCAGTGCTATATCCATTGGCGCAATCGGCTGTACTAGGGATTATTCATCAACTCCTCCAGAAAAATACAAGGATGGTAGTTCTTTCGGAAGTTCTTTCAAAAAATGAAAAAATCAAAAATGGTGATTCTTTTCTAAAAAAATTGTCAGCGACCCTAAGAACAAACGAAAAAGACACCGCAAGCATCTTTAAGATAGCGGTGGACGTACTCTTGATGAGCGACGTTTTTAAAAAACCGCGCAAGTTCATAGCGGGTGAAAAAGAAATCACAGTTATACTTTTAAAATAGCGCAAGAGATTGCGCTTTTTTTTAATTGGCGAGAATGAATATTAACAATTCCCTCACGATCGTGATATACTTGTTAACAACCACTTTTGGTCTGTTTATTTTCCGTCCGGTATCAGTATTTTAACTTCGTCCCAATAATCTGGAACGTTTTGTTTCTCACGCATCCAATACCACCACTCACTCCCCCAGAGATAATATTCACCGAAACCGGTTTCGCGAGCATAGCGGATGGTATCGCGAAAATAATCTGGCGAAAAAAGCCGTATCTGTTCCCCCAAGGGCAGAAGCGGAAGTTCAACATTTCCCCAGGGCTCGGCTTGAAGTTCAACAACTATAAACTGTTTATCATAATCGCCGATTAACCAACGAATAATTTTTTCTTTGAAACGGAAATAACTTGGTGAAATAGGATATTCAACCGGACCGAGAATTGAGCCGATAAAACGTGGATATGCGCGACGATACATGGTTGTTCCGAATACATCCCCTGCTTCGGCGGAACGATACCAATCACCGAATTCACCTCCGTCCGTAACCAAAATCGGCCGTGCAAGATCAACGGATTTAACCAATTCGATTTCTTTTTCTAAAAATCCGCCCTCGCGTTCCGGACACTCCCCAAACCGCAGATACGGCTCATTTTCCACCTGCCACATTTTAATTGCGGGGTTTTCTTTATACCGCTCCACCACCACCCGCATATATTCATGTAATGCTAAGTTCTGAATTCTAAGTTCTAAGTTCTGTGCCCACCGAGGCACATGGCATTCCGGCCACCGCGGAACCCGCATACCGACAGCCAAAATAATTTCCGCCCCCGCCCCGCTCGCATGATTAATCATCCAATCCAAATCCGCAAAATCATATCTGCTCTTTTCTTTTTCAATTTCATCCCAATACGCCACAAGCCGTATTTTTTTCGGTTTTAAATCGTTAAAAATCGCCTCAAAATTCTCCCGCCAATCAAGGCCTAAATCTCGGCTAAATTTATGAGAAAACGTGATTCCCCATTGAATTTCCCGGTTCTGATCAACCGGAATGCTTGATGCATATTCACCAAGTCCAATCCATAAAAGTCCGCCGATAATAGAAATAGTTGCCAAGGCCTTAAACGCCAATATTTTTCCGCGGAACCGCTCCCCCAAGATGAGCCATCCGAGAAATACAATCGCGACGTATTTAAAGCCGTTGGCCGCATCCGCCAAGGCCGGATGCGTCAGGGCAAACGGATAAAAATTCAAAATAACACCTCCGGCGGCAAACGCCCTATTCCCCCAGTAAAATAGCCAATCGCGTATGTTCCGCTCGCCGGCGGCTATAAAAATCCGTTGCCGCAGTTTTTGAAAGATCAGAAGCGTAACCGCAGTCGCAACAGCGCCGATTCTTGTCCAAAATATCCCTGCCACAAAAGAACTTTGCGCGAATATGGGATTAAGCAATGCGTTTGAAATCCCGAAAAAAACTGCGGATAGGCCGGTTGTGATTAGTATGAGGATGCGTAATTTTGGTTCCTCGGCAATCAAAAATATAAAACCTCCGAAAACTAAAAACAAAAAACCTATATATTCCGTCAAGCCGAGATTATTGCTCAAAAATGCGGTTGAGGCAAAAAATGTAGCAATCGGGGCAAGCGCTCCAATCAAGGGAAACGCGGTTGAGGCCTCGCCTCGTGAAATTGAGATGGTGAAAAAGAGCGCTCCCAAAAACCAGATCGCGCCGGTTGCCAATGAAAGTAAAAAAATATTCCAGGAAACCGAAATTGAACCAAATGGGATTAGAAACACCACGGCCAAAGAAGAAATCGCAGACCAAAATGCATACACAAAGGGGTCTTTAATACTTCGCCCCAGAAGCATCTTATCGAAAATCGCCGAGAACGCAAGGACGGAATTTGAAATTATGGAAATCCAAATCCAAGTCATAATTCCATACTACCACCAATCCGGCTTTATTTTTAGAGAACAGCCATCTTATGCTTATCCGCGACCGCGGATAAACATAAGATACGAAAAATGAATTACCCCGATGCAAGCATCGGGGTATCAGATGGTAATCCTTCGACTTCGCTCAGGATATTTTAGCTTCCGTTTGTATCCTCGCGGCAAGCCGCGAGGTATCATTAACTTTAGCAATTTTAGCATATTCATACGCACTTTGTCTAATTTTTCGTTCCATGGTTTTGTAATCCACCTCCACCAACCCAAATCGCGGCCAGAAGCCTGAAGACCATTCAAAATTATCCAAGAGCGACCAATAGAGATATCCGCGGACATCAACGCCTTCGGAAATGGCTTTATGCATTGCTGCAAAGTGGTCGGTGATATATTTCCCGCGTTTTTTATCTTCCGCATCGGCGATGCCGTTTTCCGTAACATAGACGGGTTTCCCGTATTTCGCCGCCTCTTTCAAAACGTGGTAAAAACCATCCGAGTCTATCGGCCAGTTGTTGAATTCCGAGCGTTCAATGGTCTTACGGTCGGAGAAATAATAATTTACTCCGACAAAATTCTGATATTCCTTTATTGACCGCAAAAAGAAATGATTATAGATGAAATTTTTAAGACCAGCCGGGAATTTTGTGAAATATATCATACTATGCGCGATTCCTATTTCGGCTTTTGGATTTGCCGATTTAATTATTTTATATGCTTCAATATGCGCCTGCGATAAATGGTGATTTGTTTTCAGATATTTTAATAGCGAGCGCTTGCCCGGCGGCCAGGAGCCGTTCCAATATCCGTGCCCAGTATAAACATTAGTCTCGTTCAGAGTTACCCAAAACTTAACATCAACAAATCCTTCCGACCGGACAAGTTTGTTTACATAGCGTGCAAAATCTCCAACAGTTTTTTTATTTGCCCAACCGCCTTGTTTGGCAACCCAAACCGGATTAGTCCAATGCCATAACGTAATAAATGGCTCAATACCCCGCTCGTGAAGCGCAGAAATAACTTGATGATAATGCTCGATTTCTTTTTCATTCCATTTTCCTTCTTCCGGTTCGATTCGCGACCACTCAATGGAAAAACGATGCGCATTGTGGCCAAGCGATTTGACGATATCAAAATCCTCATGAAAACGATGGTAATGATCGCACGCGCACCCGGAAATATAATTTTCTTCCTGCAAGGGATTGGGATAATTTTTTAGAATATAATCCGGCCAATTCTTTTTTTGAGCGTTTAGCGTTAAGCGTTTAGCGTTAAGATATTCCCACTCGGTCCAATCATTATGATTATTCCCTTCTACCTGATGCGCAGAGGTCGCGGCACCCCAGAAGAAATTTCTGGGAAATTCAAATTTTGCCATGCTTTCAGTATAAGCAATTTCCCCCGTATTTACAATTTCTATAAACGGGATATAATAAAATTGGGAGAGATTTCAAGCATTGAAATGAAGATGTGGACTGCGCTTTTTCTCGTTTCTCTTGCACTTTTACAATCAGCCGGCGTATATGCCGACACCGAAGAGCGACCCATACGATTCGCTTTCTACCATAATTTTGAACCAGGATTACTGGAACGCATGGGAGGAAATACCGGACTGGAAAAAATTCTTCATGAATCGGTCAGAAAAATAGAGAAGAAAATTGCAGTCAAAATTCAAATTACCCGCATTGAAGAATTCAAACCGCCACTTATCACGGAAGTGTGGCGCGATGAAAATTCTATGACCGCATACCACAACATGGCGCTTGACTATATACCAACTGAACACTCAGACTTTTCTTTTCTCATAATAGACGACCCGCTATACATGCAAGATGGTGAGGCCGAATCTATACCCGGGAAAAAGGCGGTTGTAAAATACAGCTCGACGGATACAGAAAATAAAAAATTCCTTACCACACTTATTCATGAATGGGGACACCTCCTTGGCAGGCAGCATACGACCCCGGAAGAATGCCGGGACGCGATTCAGCCGATTATGTGCAGGGGATGGGGAGAGGCCGAAGAATTTTTCATGGAAGAAGAATTCAAACAGGCAATTCTTTGCTTTTCTAAAAAATTAGAATGCGCCGAACCAGAAGCCCTTTAATTTAAGGGCTTATTTTTTATGCCCAAAAGCGATATAATGCCATTGTGGAGTAAAAACCGAGTTTTGAGACAGTCTAAAATCGCGACGACTTAGTAAGCGAGCCGCTGGAGCGAGCGAATCGTGTCTGAAATTACAATAATCGAGAAAATTGCCTCCACCAATTCTAATCACTCGCTAGTAACCCGCAATATTTCTTCAATTGCTGTAACTCCCTGCGCCGCGCGGATAAATCCCTCATCCAGCATGGATAACATTCCTTCTTCTTTCGCACGCTTTTCAATATCATCCGAGGTAGCATTTTTCATGAGAAGTTCCTTGACGGATTCGGACATTTCCAGAACCTCATGAACTCCGACCCGACCCTTATACCCCTCGGGACAATCATCTGTTTTTTTGGGACGGCCCCACTCTATTTTTTCCGCCGCGGCTTTGGCATCAACCGCTTTTTCGCTCTTCAGCATATTTATAACGCGCTCAAGATCAATATCTTTTTTTAAACTTGCGACTTCGGTTGCTGAAAACTGATACTTGTCGTGTCCCGGGCAAAGGCGCCGTACCAAGCGCTGTGAAATAATAGCAGTTACGGTGGATGCGATCAAAAACGGCTCAACTTTCATATCAATCAAACGGGGAAGGGCTCCGGCCGCAGAATTGGTGTGCAGGGTAGAGAGCACCAAATGTCCGGTTAAAGCCGCATTAATTGCGAGGGCCGCGGTTTCGTTATCGCGGATTTCTCCTACCATTATAATATTCGGGTCCTGACGCAAAAGAGTGCGCAGGCCGTTGGCAAACGATAAACCAATATCCGGACGAACCTGGGTTTGATTTATCCGCGGTATGCGATACTCAATCGGATCCTCAATGGTTGAAATATTAACTCCGGGGGTATTCAGCATCTCAAGAATGGTATAGAGCGTGGTGGTTTTCCCCGAACCGGTAGGACCGGTTGCCAGAATGATCCCCGTAGGCCGCTTTATGGCTTTGTGAATCCTATCCAGATTCACTCCCAAAAATCCAAGTTCCTCCAAGGAGAAACCCTTGGCGCCCTCGGGCAGGAGCCGCATCACTATTTTTTCCCCTTCCATGACCGGTAAAACCGAAATACGAAAAGAAAACCGATATTCTTCGGTTTCGATTTTGAACCGGCCGTCCTGGGGAAGGCGGTGCTCATCCAATTTCAAATTTGCCATGACTTTGATGCGCGCCACGATGCCGGTGGCAATTTGTTTGGGCAAAGTCATAGCATCATGCAATATCCCGTCAATCCGATAGCGCACCAGCACTTCTTTTTCCTGCGGCTCAATATGAATGTCGGAGGCCAACTGCAAAATGGCATGACGGATTAAAGTATCCACGATGCGGATCACCGGCAGGTCTTCAGCCATTTTTTTCAAATCCTCCGCCTCCGCCTCCAATTCCTCTCCCCCGCCTTTAGTGAATTTCAAAGCCGCATCCCCAATGTCTTTTTTAATTATTTCGCCGAATTCCGCCTCCAGCGATTTCTGGTATTGCTTTAAAATATGCTTGACGGAATCGGGCGTAGTCAGACGCGGCAAAATACGCAGGCCCTCTTTTTTACGGATAAATTCAAGCGTTTGCAAATCGCCGGGATCAAGCATAGCGACCTCGAGATTGGTGCCGCTTTTTTTGAAAGAAACAACATTGTGTTTGCGCGCAATCGGCTCCGGAATAATATGCAAAATTTCCGGATCAACGGTTTCTTTCGACAAATCCACGAAAGGAATGCCCAGAATATAGGCCTCCAAGTGCAGAAGTTCTTCTTCCTTTATAAGGGCTTTATTCAAAAGCACCTCACGCAGGGTTTTTTTGAGTTTCGCTGATTCTTGTTCGGCTTTAACCAATTTATCCGGAGTCAAAAGTCCGGAGTCAAGAATAAAGGCCTTGAGTTGATTTTCTTCTACCCTCATGTACGTAAATTCGAAATTCGAATATCGAAATTCGAAACAAATTCCAAGTTCAAATATTCTAAATTCCGAACACGTTTGGAATTTTGAATTTGGAATTTAGGTATTGTTTCGGGTTTCTGATTTCGTGCTTAGGATTTTTTATTTCAGTGTATCTTTTATTTTTTTCATAATCTCCTCCAAACGATAATTGGTTTTTACAAGGTAAGTAGTTGCGCCCAGCTCAATCATTCGCTGTATATCTTCACTTCCCTCAAGATTTGAAAGAATAATCACCGGAATCCCGGAGGTCTTGAGGTCTTTCTTCAATTCAGCCAAAACTTCAAAACCGTTTTTACGCGGCAGAATACAATCCAGCAAAATAAGATCCGGCAATTCATCTTGGGCCAGGCGAAGCCCGATCTCGCCGTCCAGCGCCGAAATTATTTGATAGCCCTCGTCCGTCAATATTTTTCCCACCGCGCTCTGCAAAGCCGCCTCATCTTCAATAAATAAAATTTTTGCCATAAATTGAGTAAATTCGAAATTCGAATATCGAAATTCGAAACCCACCCGCAGGTCGTCCTGAGCGCAGCGAAGGAACCTATGAGTTCCTTCAGTCGCTTCGCTCCTTCAGGATGACTCGTCGACTAGCAAGTCAGATTTAGGATTTCGTGCTTCGGATTTTATTATTTAATTGGTAATGTAAACCAAAATTCGCTTCCTTTTTCCGGCTCAGACGAAAAACCAAGTTTTCCTCCGGCCGCATCTATAATGGCCCGCGCGGCATACAGCCCCACTCCGGACCCTTCGGTCTGACGAAGCGGAATTAACGGTATAGCGTATGGCATTATCAATAAAATTACGTATTACTATCTCAATACGTTCCGGATCAGCCGAAATTTCCGGGAGCAAAGCGTCTACCTCAAAGCCAATTGTAACATTGGATGAATCAGCGTACTGAGAAAATTCTTTAACCACTCTTTGAGTAAGCACGGCCAAAGAAAATATTTGTTTATGAAAGATTAGGGTTTGAGCATCCACCCGGCTCACATCCAACAATGTTGTAACCAGCCGCGTCATTTTATGGGTCGTATCTCGCAGGGTGTCCATAAAATTACGGACAACTTCCACATCGGACCCGTTTTTTTTAAATTCGCGCTCAATAATATCCAGGGTCCACTGCAAAGCGGTCAATGGAGTACGCAACTGGTGCGAAATAATGGATATAAATTCCGTTTTCATGCGGTTAGCTTCGGCCATCTTGTTAAATCCTCCGATAATGATGTTTCCAATAACCAGAAAAACTATGGCTTCGGCCGATACCGCAACCACGGTGAGAAATTCCGGCTCCTCAAAATAACGAGAGGCAATAACCGATGTTATAATAAGCGAGAAAATAGTGATTATACCCAGGCCGATAAAAAGCAGGGGCGGACATTGCCACCAAGACATCTGAATCGAACGGCATTCTTCCAAAATATTCAATTTTTCTTTAACATCAGGCACTATTTTAGTATACCATATAACACACGGCAAGTAATGCACAACGAGTTGAAAAAAACAGATCATAGTGCTACGATAACCGCGGATTCATTGAAAAACATAGGAATTTGTGGATATGCATTCCCC
>LCKU01000032.1 GCA_001001625.1 Parcubacteria group bacterium GW2011_GWA2_45_30
CTTATTTTTTTCGTAAAATCATACAGCCGTTCCAGCGAGCATTTGGCCGCCTCCAACGACTCCCAAGTGAAGTTTAATTTTGAACGATAATGCGCGCCAAGCGCAAGGTATCGGAACGCGAAAGGATTGAAGCCTTTTTCAACCAACGTATTCAAGGTGATAAAATTTCCTACTGATTTTCCCATGCGCGCTTGATCAAGCAAAAGAAATTCGCCATGCATCCAATATTTTACTAGGGGCTTCCCAAACGCCCCTTCGGATTGAGCAATCTCATTTGTGTGGTGGACGCTGATATGGTCAACTCCGCCGGTGTGAATATCAAAAGGCTGACCTAAATATTTTGTCGAGATCGCGGAGCACTCAATATGCCAGCCCGGAAAACCATCGCCCCAGGGAGAGGACCAATGCAAGGCATGGTTTTTGAATTTTCCTATGCGTTTAAACCACAGCGCGAAGTCAGGCGGGTTTTTTTTCTTCGGATCTTGAATAACCTCGGCGCGGGCGGCAGTAATTTTTTCATCAATTCTTTGGCGGGACAGTTTTGTATATGTTTTGAATTTTGAAACATCAAAATAGACCGCCTGTGTGGTTTCATATGCAAAGCCCTTTTGAAAAAGTTTTTTAATCAGTGTAATCTGCTGTTTGATATTTTTTGTCGCCGGAGCCAGTACGCCCGCCCTTTTTATATTGAGTCGCGAAATATCATTGAGAAATGCGCCGGTATAAAATTCTGCAATATCCCAGACGGATTTTTTTTCTTGCCTTGCTTCTTTTTCAAGTTTATCTTCGCCCTCATCCGCATCGGATGTCAGATGTCCCACATCGGTAATATTCATTACATGTTTTATTTTATATCCGGCATATTCAAGCGTGCGCCGCAAAACATCTTCAAAAATATAGGTTCGTAAATTCCCTATATGCGCATAATTATAGACCGTGGGGCCGCAGGTATATAAACCAACCCAATTTTTGTGAATTGGGCGAAAAATCTCTTTTTTGCGGGTTAGAGTATTAACCATAATACTGGTCACTATCCAAAACGCCAAAGGGTTATCCGCATACGGAAGATGTATATTCATGCCGTAGAAATTAGCGATCATGGTAGGAATAAACGTGATAAACGCGAGTACCGTGAATACCCGGATTATTTCATTGGTCTTGGAAACTAGCAGGGCGTTATTTGTTTCATATAGCGCGTCCAGCGCCTCTTTATGATTTTCCAAGAGGTTCCATACCTTTAAATATTCATTTACGAGTTCCGTTAAAAGCGGCTTAACTTTTTCGCCATATAATTGGGATCCTTGGATAGCAAGCGATTCAAGTGTTAACTGCTGAGGTTTAACCGCGCGTCGAAAATCCAGGACATTACGTTTTAACACCGATATATCGTGTAAAATTTCTTTTTCAAACCCCTCAAAAACATCGTCTTCAATCGCGTCAATTCTTTCCTGAATCTGATCCAGCTCTTTCAAAGAAAAAGAGAAGAATTTATGCAAAATAAAATAGAGGAGATGGACCACGGTTTTACCATATTCGGCGTTTATGGCTTTGGCACCCACGCATTCGGTGCAGATAGAACCCAAAAGCCGGTCATCCTCGTATTGAACAGTTATAAGCGTATCGCCAATCAAGGCGCGGCTAAATCCTCCGCAATCAGCGGATGCAGTTCGGGGAAACGATCATTGAGCATTTGGATGTCTTTGGCTGTTGGCCGGATAATGGAAATCCAGGTTACGTTTTTTATTTTTTGTTCGGTCATAAGTTAAGTTATTCCTATATGGTTATTGTTTATACTACAACAAAATGGGGAAAAAGTAACTGTGGAAAACACACATACTCGTTTATGCGGCCCATTTAACATAATTGCCATAGATGTTTTTTATTTTAACATTTTATGTCCGATCGGACATAAAATGTTAAAATAAGTTGGTTTAGGAAAAATAATAACCGTCCGGGTTAATTCGGAGCGGTTTTTAAAACCAAGCGATTCTTAGCAGTTTCTGCGCTTTAGAATATCACCAGTGCCATAAGAAATGATGAAAACAATGAATAGCGTACCATTTAATTGCGCAGAAAAAAAATTCATATCCCACGGTGTTGGCGCGCTAAGTAATTCCCATATGGTAGAATCCAAAATCACAGCAATAATCGCACCAGCCAGCGCGCACCATACGATTTTTGAATATCCACAGTATCCGCAGACAAATCCAAATACCGTAACTCCCAACCCTTCATAAATTAATGGGGAAATTCCCAAAAAATAAACACTTGTCAGGAAACTCGCGATGGCGGCGATTGAAAATATGAATCCGGTTGCAGCAATCAGACGTAAAACGAATATGGACATTTTTCTGCCATAAAAAGGTCTAATTCAAATTTATCCCAATGTAACAATTTAATCAAACGCAAAGCGCTACCTTTATAAATTCTTAATGCGAATCAAATTGGTAATGCCGAAAACCAATAAATGAGCGGAATTAGCACTCGACTTGACAGAGTGCTAATTATCCCTATAATTAAGAATAATGTTTAATTTGGCGTAGAGATTTGCGTTTATAATCCCTGCCAGAAGACCATGGGCTTGCCCAGGGTTGAATGGCAGCCCGAAGCGAAGCGGAGGGGATTATATAGACCCAGTAATTTTGCAAAGCATATACGCATTTTAAACCGCCCATCCGGTGGCCTCCCGCGGCATAACGCGCAAATTTAGATTCAGCGTAAGTCCTGCCACCATCCGTAATGAAATGGGAGAGTTGGATGAGTTGGGATATTTGGAACAGCCGCATACCTCTGCCGGAAGAATTCCCACAGACAAAGGATACCGATTTTTCGTTGATGGAACTTCGGATAAAGAAGCGCCGGATCAAAATAATTCACGCCGGATGTCTTATTGGACATCTATTCATTGCAGAGAAGCAGAAGAATTTTTCCATGATGCTACCAAAATTATAGCGGAATTGACCCATAGTTTTGCGGTATTTGGCATGCCTGCGCGGCATAATTTTGAGAAAAGCGGATTTTCTGAAATTATGCGGGAGCCCGAATTTACCGATATGGAATTTATCCGAGAGTTCGGGGAACTGGCTGACGAGTTTGAAGACGCATTTGAAAGTTTCTTTCGGGAATTGGACCAATCGAGCGCCCCGCGTGCATTCATTGGCAGTGAAAATCCGATTCATTCGGCTTGGCGCTGCGGCGTGGTTGTTTCGCGCATGCCGGTTCCGGAGGATCAAGACGGATTTTTGGCGTTGATCGGGCCTAAACGTATGGATTATCGCAAAAACATTTCTTTAATTGGCGAGTTACAAAATTATGCCAGAAAATACGCAAAACAATAATCAACTGTCGGAAAATTCAAGTCAAGATCAGCCTGCGGTTTCAGATGTTCTGGCGCAATGCGAAAAAGAAAAGCAGGAATATCTTGCCGGATGGCAAAGAGCCAAGGCCGACCATATAAATTATCGCAAGGACGAAGCCAAGCGATTTGAAGACATGGCGCGATTTGTGACCGCGGGTTTAATCCAGGACGTTTTACCGGTATTGGATAGTTTTGATTTGGCTTTATCGCACGGCGCATCTTCTGAAATAGAAAAAGGAGTACTCCTTATTAAATCCCAGCTTGGTGATATACTGAAAAAGCGCGGATTGGAAGAAATCAAAATTAGTCCGGGCGAACAGTTTGATCCGGAGAAACATGAATCGGTTGGCGAGATAGAATCGGAACATCCGGCAGGCACCATCGCCGAGGAGGTGCAAAAAGGTTATTATTTTCAAGGCAGAGTTTTAAGACCTACGAGGGTTAGATTAGTTAAAAATAAAATATTGTAAAATCCGAAATTCTAAATCCGAAATCCGAAACTATGTCAAAAATCTTAGGTATTGACCTTGGCACCACTAATTCCGCCATGGCGGTGATTGAGAGCGGGGAGCCAAAAATTATTGAGAATAAAGAAGGAGCTCGCACCACGCCCTCTATTGTGGCTTTGTCCAAATCCGGGGATCGTCTGGTGGGGTTACTTGCCAAGCGCCAATCCGTAACTAATCCCCAAAACACGCTTTTTTCCATAAAACGCCTGATCGGCCGCAAGTTTACGGACGCGGAAGTTAAACGCGACAAAGAATGGCTGCCGTATGAAATTAAAGAGGCGTCCAACGGCGGAGTAGAAATAAAACTGCAGGATAAATGGCAAAGACCGGAGGAAATTTCCGCCATGATCCTGCAGAAAATGAAACATGATGCCGAGGACAAGCTCGGGCAAAAAATTACCGAAGCCGTTATTACGGTTCCGGCTTATTTTGACGATTCACAGCGTAAAGCCACCCAAGCCTCCGGGGAAATTGCCGGATTCAAAGTGCGACGCATTTTGAATGAACCGACCGCCGCGGCGCTGGCTTACGGATTTAACAAAAAGAAAAATGAACAAATCGTGGTGTATGATTTCGGCGGAGGCACATTTGATCTCTCGGTGCTGGAAGTCACGGCCGACACGATTGAAGTAAAAGCTGTGGGCGGGGACACGCATTTGGGCGGTGATGATTTTGACCAAAGGATTATAAAATGGATTGCCAATGAATTTAAAAAAGAGCAGGGAATTGATTTGTCCAAAGATACTTTGGCGCTTCAGCGCCTGAAAGAGTCGGCAGAAAAAGCCAAGCATGAACTTTCTACCACGCCCGAGACCGAAATAAACCTGCCATTTATAACTTCCGATGAATCCGGACCTAAACATCTGGTAATGCGTTTTACCCGCGCCAAACTTGAAGAACTGGTGCGCGACATGATTGACCGTTCCATTGAAATTACGCGCCAGGTTGTGAAGGACTCCGGATTTGCCTTATCCGACATTGACGAGGTAATTCTGGTTGGAGGACAAATCCGTATGCCTGCCATAATTGAGGCCGTGCGAAAATTATTTAACAAGGAACCGAATAAAACCATTAATCCGGATGAGGTGGTGGCTATTGGAGCGGCGGTGCAGGCCGGAATTTTACAGGGAGAGGTAAAAGACGTGCTTCTTTTGGATGTAACGCCCTTGTCGCTTGGCATTGAGACCCTGGGAGGAGTAATGACTAAAGTAATTGAAAAAAATACTACGGTCCCGACCGCCAAGACCCAGATTTTTTCCACCGCCGCCGACAGCCAAACCTCGGTGGAGGTGCATGTCCTGCAGGGCGAACGTGAAATGGCGCATGACAATAAGACCTTGGCGCGCTTTATTTTGGACGGTATTCCTCCCTCGCCTCGCGGCATGCCGCAAATCGAGGTTGCCTTTGATATTGATGCCAACGGCGTGCTTTCGGTAAAGGCCAAAGATAAAGCCACTGCCAAGGAGCAGTCAGTGCGGATTGAGGCCTCCACTTCGCTTTCCAAAGAAGAAATTGAAAAAATGAAAAAAGACGCGGAATTGCATGCGGAGGAGGACAGGAAAAATCGTGAATTGGTGGAAACAAAAAACACCGCCGACACTTTGGTTTACACGGCGGAAAAAGCCCTGCGGGACGCCGGAGATAAAGTGCCCGCGGATGTTAAAAGCGATATTGAGGCCAAAATTAAGGAACTGGCCAGTATAAAATCCGGGGATGATGTCTCTGCCATCAAACGCGCCTCCCAGGAACTTTCAACAGCCATGCAAAAAATAGGCGAGTTGCTCTATAAACAAGGCGGAGAACAAAATCCTCCGCAGGAAGACGGGGGAGGGACAAAGGAGGCGGAATTTAAAGAAAAGTAACTCGCTGTTACGGGTTTCGTCCCGCCTTTGAAAAAGACGCTCGGCGAAGTTAAACTTTGAAATATTTGAATTTATCGCCTCGCTAAGCGTCCGGGCCGACTTTCCAAGATTGATAATAACACATATCCCTCATTATCAACGGCCCTTCCGATTCTTTTTCAAAGGCGGGACTCACCCATCTGTACGCTCGCATAATCAGTTTTTATTGTAGCGCTGCGTGTCTAAATATAATTGCAAATTATTTTGTTTTGAAAAAAATTAATCTCAAAGAAATTATTTTAGGGATTTTGGCGCTGGGTTGCGGCGTGGCGGCGTTTTGGTTCTGGTACAAAGCCGTTCCGGAGATGATTGAAGGATCTTTTGTAAATTATGCAAGTTTCTACTTACCTCTCGGGCTTTTGGTTCTGGCCGCGCTCCTTTTTTCTCTTGCGGCTATATTTATAGCCAATAGTTTTTTTGCTTATGCGCTAATTCTGGTAAGCGTTTTTATCCCCTATTTTTTCCTGCCTGCAACTTCGGTTGTACTATTATCCCTGGGAATTTCGATATTTTTAGTTTTTTCCGCAGTTTATCGGATCCGCACCGAGTATATGTTGTCGCTCGGATTTCACCTGACCAAAATTCTAAAAAGCGGACTTCCAACTTATTTGACTGCCGCATCTTTGGTGATAGCCACACTCTTTTTTGCTTCGTTAAATGAGGAACGGGCATTAGCTACGCTGCTTCCGCGTCCGGCCATGCAGGCTGCGCTTCCGGCTATAATAAATTATCTTATACAACCCAACGGTGACAGTCCCGAGATCGGACCGGACACCACAATCTTTGAAGCATTATCAGCCATCATACGGGGCCAGCTTCAGACCCAAGGCATTTCGGAGCCACGTATTTCGCCCAAAGAGCTTAATGCCGCCGTATCTCTGCAGATTGTTGAACTGGAAAATCGCTACGGATTGAAACTCACCGGAAAAGAAAAGATTTCAGACGTATTTTACGGTTTAGTGAATAATCAAATCTTGACGCTCGTCGGACCTTATAAAAAGTACCTGCCTCATGTATCTGCTCTTACTTTCTTTTTTGCTTTTAAAGTCATCACTATTCCGCTATATTATGTGGTAATGGCAATTTTGCTGGTCTTGATTAAAATTATGGTTGGCTTTAAAATTCTAAAGAGCGAGATTGTGGAGATGAAAGTTGAACGTTTAACATTGTGATGCCAATCCGATGCGAATATAATGCCAATTTAGCGAATTGCGAATCGTTGCTATTCGAGTATGTCGAGAATATACATTATGGTATCTTTTCGATTTCACTCGAAGAATATTTATTCGCAATTGGTAGATTGGCATAAGATTTGTAGATTGGCATCACATTTCATGGCAAAGGATTACTACAAAACTCTTGGTGTTGCTCGTAATGCCACCAAGGAAGAAATAAAAAAGAAATACCGCGAACTTGCGCATAAACATCATCCGGATAAAGGCGGGGATGAGGCGCGTTTCAAAGAAGTAAACGAGGCCTACCAGGTGCTCTCGGACGAGCGCAAGCGCAACCAGTACGACCAATACGGGCATGTTTTTGATGGATCGGGCGGAGGCGCGGGCGCGGGACAAGGCGGATTTGAATGGCCCGGCGGATTTCGGGTTGATTTCGGGCAAGAGGGCGGCGCGGGTTCAGGGGATTTTGATTTTACCGATGTTTTTGATGATTTTTTGGGCGGATTCGGAGGCGGCGGCCGCGCTAAAGCGCGTTCTAAGCGGGGCAAGGATATTCAAATTGAGCTTGAAATTAAATTTGAAGAATCAATTCTGGGCGGAAAAAAGGAATTCAGTTTCGCGCGCCTGGGCCGCTGCGGACGCTGTGAAGGTTCGGGTGGCGAGCCAAATACAAAAATAAAGGAATGTCCGACTTGCCGCGGACAAGGCAGTGTGCAAAAAACCCAGCGGACTATTCTTGGATCATTTACTCAAGTCGCGACTTGTCAGGAATGTCACGGTTCGGGCAAGCGACCGGAGTCATTATGCTCGCATTGCCGCGGCCGGGGAGTGGAAGAAATTACTGAAAACCTTGAAGTAGTAATACCCAGAGGAATAAATAATGGCGAGATTTTAAAAATTACCGGCAAAGGCGAGGCGTCTCTGTATGGCGGAACACCCGGGGATCTTTATATAAAATTGCGAGTACTTCCGCATCCCGTATTTAGGCGACAGGGAGATGATATAATTATGCATTTGCCGCTTAAGCTCTCACAGGCGATTTTAGGGGATATGGTGGATGTAGAAACATTGGATGGCGCCATACAATTAAAAATTCCCGAAGGCACGCAATCCGGCGATATTTTGAAAGTCCGCGGCAAAGGCGCATTTAGTTCTTCCGGTTACGGTCGGGGAGCGCTACTCATTGAAATTAAAGTTGAAATTCCAAAAAAAGCCGGCCGGGAAATAAAAGATATTGCGCATAAATTGAAGTCGGAAGGATTTTAAAAAGAGCCGTTACCGGCTCTTTTTTATTTTTAGCTTCGCGAGCATAAACACGCTCCGGCCGCTTACCGGATATTTTCGGCGCTTCTTTTTGGCAATACGTTTTTCCGACTTAAACGATTTTTTCACGGTATTTAATTTCTCTCAATTTATGATGATATTTTTTGGCAAAACGGTGTGATTCATCGCGAATATGCTGAAAAAAATGCATAACTTCCGGCGGCATTTTTTTCAAGCGTATAGGTGTGCTTTTTCTTTCAATATACAATTCTTCCTCTCGTTTTGCGAGTGCCACAAGTAGTATGTGTTTACAGACCGTCCGAAAACTATCCGTCAACACCGGGTGTTGAACGGAAAAACACCCGGTGTTTAGAGTTTTCGGACGGTCTGTCATTGCTATGATTGCGGCATTGAGTTGCGCTTTGCCGCCATCAATCACCATTAAATCCGGATACTGCCATTCCGGATGTGCGAGGCGCCGCCGCATAACCTCTTTATGCATGGCAATGTCATTTGCGCCTGTAACACTTTTAACTTTGAATTTTCTATATTCGGACTTGGCCGGAACTCCGTTAATAAATACCACCATTGATCCCGTGGCATCTGTGCCGGAAATATTTGAAATATCATACCCTTCAACGCGGGATATTTTATTTTTTGTGCCGAGAAGCGATTGCAGTATTTGTTCAATTTTGCGCCAACGGACGGTCGTTGAAGTCCGACTTCCTCGGGGAAGTCGGACTTCCAAGGGTCTGCGATGCTCAAATATATTTTTCAGTCCCGCAATTTGATCCCGTAATTTTGCCGCTTCCTCAAATTTATGCCTTTTTGCCGCTGATCTCATTTCTCGTTTCAGTTCCGCGAGTATTTTTCTGCGTCTGCCCTCAAGTACCGCTATAATGTTTTTGATATTTTCCCGATATTGAATGTTGCAACTAACAAGCGGTCGCTTGTTAGTTGCAACATTTTCTTGGATACAGCAGCAGCCGGGGCAACGACCAATCTGTGAATTCAGGCAGGGACGCTTATGAGTAATTTCGCAGATGCAGTAAGGGAATATGCGGCGTAGCAGGCGCAGGGTGGAGTGAAGTGCAGTGCCGCTGGTGAAGGGACCCACATATTTAGTATTTAGTATTAAGTATTTAGTATTAAGGGGTCTATTTTTATCTTTGATACTAGATACTGGATACTTAATACTCGTTTGCGGTTGGTGGGTGATAAAAATTCTTGGAAATTCTTCACGGGTAATTCCCACATAAAAATAATGCTTATCATCCCGCATCAGAATATTATATTTAGGATGGTATTTTTTAATGAGTTCCGCTTCTTTCAAGAGCGCCTCAATTTCCGATCCGGT
>LCKU01000033.1 GCA_001001625.1 Parcubacteria group bacterium GW2011_GWA2_45_30
GGAGTGGTGCTTGGCGCTCTGCTTGCTTTTCTGTGGTTTAATATTCCGCCGGCCCGTTTCTATATGGGCGAATCCGGTATTTTGGGGCTTACCACCTCGCTTACGGTAATAGCGTTTTTAACCGATTCGGTGGTGGTTTTGCCGATTATCGGATTCATACTCATGGCAGAAGTTGCATCAGATGTAATACAATTTGTCTCTAAAAAGTTTTTAGGCCGCAAAGTTTTTTTGATTGCGCCGATCCATCATCATTTTGAAGCTCTGGGCTGGCCTCCGGAGAAAGTTACGATGCGTTTTTGGGTGGTCAGCGTGGTGGCGGCCATTATCGGCATGGCCATAGCGCTTATCGGAAGATAATGAACTACCCCGATGCAAGCATCGGGGTATCAGATGGTAATCCTTCGACTACGCTCAGGATATTTTAGCTTCCGTTTTGTATCCTCGCGGCAAGCCGCGAGGCATTGAGGCTAAAATAAAAAGGGCTTTTAGCGAACCCCTTCATTTTCCCAGAGTTGGATAATCGGCTCCAATGCGATGTAGGCGTCAATGCCGTGTTTGAATTTCAGGGAGGTTCTCCTTAAGAAATCATGCCGGCTTAACACGCCTTTTACCTCAATGGCGTCAATAGCTTCGGATATGCCGAGAAATTTTTTGGGCTCTTCAAACAGGAAATCCACTTCATAGGTGAATGGTTTTCCTTCGCGGTCCACGCAATCAAATTTGACGTGCGGTTTGAAGCGAATATTGTGTTTCAAAAGAATTTTTGCGCAGCGCGCTTCCAGCATGCTTGCGTATTCATGTACATCTTCGGGGAGTCCAACGGCCTTATGTCCCCCAACTTTCTCTTTGACGGCTCGTCCAGTATAATAACTTTTCCCGTGGCGCTTCGACATGGTCCACCTCTGGTTGGCAAATAGCTGAATTAATTATATACCGTATGATTTAAATTTTAAACTCAATCACATCTCCATCTTGGACAATGTATTCTCTTCCCTCGGTTTTTAGCAGGCCAAACTCTTTGGTTTTTGACCAGCCGCCAGTTTCAAGCAGTTTTTCCCAGTTAATCATATCCGCCCGGATGAATTTTTCTTCAAAATCCGAATGGATGGCGCGTCCGGCGCGGGGCGCTTTGGATCCTTGCGGGATTGTCCAGGCTCGCGTTTCGTCCTCCCCGGTTGTAAAAAAAGTTATTAGTCCGAGTGTTTCATAGCCGAGCCGGATAACGCGGTCAAGTCCGCTTTCACGGATTCCAAGTGTCTCAAGATATTCGAGCCGTTCCTCGCCGTTGAGTTCGTTTAGTTCAGATTCTATTTTTGCCGAAATAACCGTGTATGACGATTTGCCGATACGCGCACGTAATTGTTCGTCCGGCTGCCAGGCATTTTTGATCTGGCTTTCGGAGGCGTTGAAAATGTAAATAAACGGTTTTGCCGTGAGAAGCTGCAATTCATTCATCAGATTTCCGGCAATATCAGTTTCACGCTCCGAAAATTTTGTATGGATAAATATTTCCCCCGCCGGAATATCTGAAGAAAGGCCTTTTTTAAGGGCGTGTAGAACCGAAAGAATTTCTGCCGCATTTTGTTTTCGTCCCTTAAGATCCGATTCTGCGCCGGGGATGCGTTTTTCGACATTCTCGATGTCTTTCAATATTAGCTCGCATTCAATAATATCTATGTCTGAAAGCGGATCACATAGTCCGGCAACATGTATTATCTCCGAATCCTCGAATACGCGTATGACCTCCGCAATAGCATTCACTTCTTTGATATGCGAAAGGAATTTATTGCCGAGCCCTTCGCCTTCAGCCGCTCCCTTAACGAGCCCGGCGATATCTACAAATTCGACCACGGCCGGGACGATTTTTCTGGAACGCGAAAGCGCGGCCAGTTTTAGCAGGCGCTCGTCTGGCACTTCCACAATCCCGACATTGGGTTCAATGGTGCAAAAAGGATAATTTGAAATATCAACCTTTTTACGGGTTAAGGCGTTGAATAATGTAGACTTGCCCACATTTATAGGTCTGTAAAATATGCGAATCAATCCTTGCATTTTTAAGGCATATGACATCCGCGGTAAGTATCCGACCGAACTTAATGAAATGGCGGCGGAAAAGATAGGCCATGCGTTAGCGGTATATTTAAGTAAAAAGTACCGGGCGCGAGGGCTTGAAATTCTGGTTTGTCGCGATCTTAGAATTTCTTCGGCGCCGCTCCGGGCGGCTCTTGCCAAAGGCATAATTTCTACCGGATGTAATGTAATAGACGGTGGTATTGGAACGACTCCCTTCTTTTATTTTTTAATGCATAAAATTAAACCGGACGGAGGAGTCATGATCACCGCTTCCCACAATCCAAAAGAATATAATGGGTTTAAATTACGAGGAAGAGGGGATATACCAATTTTGGGCGGAACCGGACTCGAAAAAATTGTGGCATTAACCCAAAGAACACATGTAAAAAGTACTGCACCTAAAGGATCAGTCCTGCTTTGCAAAGATTACCGTGATGATTACGTAAAATTTTTGGGTCACGGTATAACTATTCCAAATCGTCTTCGCGTGGTGGTCGATGCTGCTGGCGGGGCCACATCTCTTTTTCTTCCTAGACTTCTTTCCCGGTTCAGTAACTTCATTTATAAACCGCTTTTTTTTGAACCGGATGGGTCATTTAAGCGCCACTTGCCGAATCCCTTTCTTCCGGATGCGCAGGTATATGCGAAAGAGGAGTTGAAGTCCGACGGATTCAATTTCGGAGTGATTTTCGACGGGGACGGAGACCGGATCGTATTTCTTGATGAAAAGGGAGGTTTTGTGCACCCTGACTATATAGCCGCGCTTTTGGCTGAAGAAGAGTTGAAGACGAAACCGGGAAGTTGGTTTGTATTTACGGCCAATACGTCAAAAAATGCCTGGGAGTATATACAGGAACGCGGCGGAAAAATACGTATAAGCCGAGTCGGGTATGTATTTATGCAGGGCGCTATGAAAAAAACTTCAGCTCTGATCGGATCGGAAATCTCCGGTCACTATTGCTTCAAGGATTTTTTCAATGATGATTCTGCTCTTTTGGCATTTTTACGCCTGGCTGACCTTCTTTCACGCACCAAACGGCCTCTTTCGCAATTAATCAAGGCCGTGGAACGCTACGTAACTTCCGAGGAGATGAATTTCTCAGTGCAGGATAAGGGCACGGTGTTAAAACGGGTACAGGATTTTTATCAGGATGGAAAAATTTCACGGTTGGACGGTATTAGCGTTGATTTTCCGGATTGGTGGTTTAATCTTCGTCCCTCCAATACCGAGCCGTATATCCGTTTGGTGATGGAGGCAAAAACGCAGGAGATGTATGATGAGAAAATGAAAGAACTTGAGCGGATTATAGGAAAGCGATAGGATAAAAAGTACACTTACGCGTTTGATGTTTTGAAGTCGGACTTCATGGAGTTAAATATGGGTTATGATTTTTTTATTCTGATTATCGTGATAATAGCCGGATTCGCGGCTGTTTTTTGGTTTTTGGCGCGCTCCAAAATGCCGTCGGACAACGGAGAGAAAATAGGGGCTTTAATGGAGCGCCTGTCATCGCTGGCTGAACAAAACAAGGATTTACGCCAGACCCTTGATTCAAAATTAAGTGAAACGCACCGGGCCAATCAGGAACAATTCGGACAAGCTACGCGCTTGATACAAGGCATTTCCGGACAATCCGCCAAACTGATTGCCGAGGTTACGGAGCGCCTCACCAAACTTGATGAGACCAACAAGCAGGTGATTAATTTTTCCGGGCAATTGCAAAATCTGCAGGATATTTTAAAAAACCCGAAACAGCGCGGAATTTTGGGGGAGTATTATTTGGAAACGGTTTTGAAAAATGTATTGCCTCCGGGATCGTACCAAATGCAATATCCGTTTTCGGATAAAGTGATAGTGGATGCGGTGGTTTTTGTAGATAAGCGTATTATCCCTATTGACTCCAAATTTTCGCTTGAAAATTACAATCGGATACTTGAGGCGCGCGATCCGGCTGAAAGAAAAAAATATGAATCCGCACTCGTGGCTGATTTAAAGGTGCGAATTGATGAGACCTCAAAGTATGTGAAGCCGGAGGAAAATACCATGGATTTCGCGTTTATGTTCATTCCTTCCGAGGCGGTATATTATGACCTGCTTATCAATAAAGTCGGCGCGGTAGAGGATGATACCAGGAATCTGATTCACTATGCCGGGCAAAAACGGGTGATCATCGTATCTCCAACCTCATTTTTGGCATATCTGCAGACGGTCTTGCAGGGATTGAAAAACCAAAAAATTTCCGAGCAAGCCAAAGAAATAATCAAACAAGTGGAGAATTTAAGAAGACATTTGAGGGGGTATGAGGATTATATGCAGCGTCTTGGCAAAAATCTTGGAACTACTGTGAGTATGTACAATAACGCCTATAAAGAGTTCGGGAAAATTGATAAAGACGTTTTGCGGATCACCGGGGAGAAAATCGGAGTGGAGGTAGACGCCATTGAGCCTCCCAAAGAATCGGTGGAATGAACTTTGTCTTGCAAAATTTGGTTTATTCTGATATTCTTTTCAAATCATGCAAATTGCGGTAATTAAAACCCCCGCACAAATTTCGTCCCAGTCTCAATGGTTATAGGGGTTTTTCTCGCGGCAACGCTTACGGCTTATTCCGTGCTATTTCAAGAAATTTCTTGAAATTTGTAGGGGGCAGGCCGGTGGTAAGTATTATGTTACAGTTGGCAGTGATTAAAACCGGTGGCAAGCAATATATAGTTAGCCCCGGAAAAAAGTTAAAAATTGAGAAATTAGACGTCCCGGAGGGCGGGAAAGTTGTATTTGATCAGGTTTTATTGGTTGGAGACGGAGATAACGTGGAAATTGGGAAACCGCTGGTTTTGAACGTCAAGGTTGAAGGGAAAGTATTAACGCAGGGCAGAGCGCGTAAAGTCATTGTTTTCAAATACCACCGTAAAACCAGATATCGCAAGAAAAAAGGGCATCGTCAGCATTTTACTGAAATAGAGATTACGAAAATAACATTATAAAAAGAGCCAGTTTTTCACCGGCTTATTTGTCTTTTTTACTCCGACTTAGCTTGAACTTTATTCCTTTTTAACATCTCAGGGCTCAAAATAAAATTTTGGCCGGCAGGAAGAATCATCACTTCAATTTTGCTTCCAAGTTTATCAACCAAATTGTACTGAATAAGTTCAGGAGTAATGGAGGCGGAAAGTTTACGATTTGCTTCTGCTAGCAGGGTAGATTTTTCAAGGGCGGCGCGGCCCTCGCCTTTCGCCGTTTCAACGCTTTGGGCGGCTACGTGTTTAGCAACCTGAACCCTTTGTTCTTCTTCCAGGGCTTTCTGCGTTGCAATTTGTTTATCTTCAATTGATTTCTTGAACTCCTTCTGGAAGTCAATATTATTGAGCAACAAATCAGGTACTTCAATCGAATACGGAGAAAGCTCTTTCTTTAACCTTTCTGTTACTGAATGTCTGATTTTTTCACGATTCGGCGCTATGTCCACGCTTTTATACCCGACAGTCTCGTCCTTAAAATTTTGGTCCATTCTTGGGGCGACGAGTATATTAAAATAATCAGGGCCCACGGTGCGATAAAGACCTTGGACAGCATCTGGTGAAACCCTGATATTAAGCGTAGCCTCTACAAAAACGTCTTGACTTTCTGAACTAAAAGATGAAAGTCTGTTTTTACCCGTGAATAAGTGACTTTGAACCTGAATGTTTGCCGGGATCATCTTTCGCCATGGTGCTATAAACTGCAAGCCCTCTCCAATTTGGTCAACAATGGCGCCGAATGAGTAAACCACGCCGACATGACCAGCCTTGATTTGATAAGTAGAAGCAACCAAAGTGCTCAACCCGCCAACCACCAAAAAAAGAGATACGGCAATGGCTCTGGCATGTTGAGAAATATCTGTAAGCAGTTTCGAATCGCTGTCCCGGAAAAGACGGTTGAGCCCAGTAGCACATAAAGACACAAGCATTACAAACACCATCCAGATAATCCAACCCATAAAAACCTCCTTTAGTACGGTAGTAGTTAGTTAAAAATCTATAGAGGAGTATAGCAAACAGCTAAAAGTTTGTCAATGATCCGCGGTAATGATCCGCGGTAATGTGCAAGCACATATGGCGGTTTCTCCTCACCTGCGTGTTTAATTGATGTTAAAAAAATAGCGCGCTGAAAATGCGCGCTTTAGTTTGATGGACTCTGGCTTGGATGTTTCTTCGGCCTTTTGCGGATAATGGTGACGGTTGGCGAAGGACCAGCTTTAATTTTGTGAGAGTGACTTTTGACCTGCGTTGCGGGTCGTATTTTCATAATTTCTTTAAGAAACGCGTGATTGATATTCCGTTTCCATTTGAAGTTCATACACACTCCTGTGTAAAAAGTGCTTCAGACATCGCGAATTTATTCACAATCAGGGCAGAAGCTCAAAATAAAAAGATTTTTCACACAATCCGCGCAGATAACCCCGCTGAATGTTATCAGTATTGGAGCTTTGCTGCTTTGTTACAATATAGTGGTGCTGGTGGCCTCTCTTATTATCTCCACCAAATGGGGGTGGAATAAACCGAAAGTATGGAGAAGCTTCGTGGGAGATGAAAATGTATGGAGTGCATCCAGCACTGAAAATAGCAAATTGCGCAGGGATTTGAAATATTGCCGACTTGTCAAAAATCTTTAAAGTCATAAACCCTCCTAACGATGATTAGGTAGAGTATAAGATACTACTTTCTATTTGTCAAGGCGTTTTTCAAGGTTACCTCATCCGCATATTCAAGTTCAGAGCCAAGGGAAAGTCCGCGTCCCAGACGCGAAATTTTAAGTCCGGCATGCAGTTTTTGCAGAGGAGCCAAAATCCTATCAATATAAAGCGCGGTCATGTCGCCTTCGGTGGTGGCGCCGGTTGCCAAAATTACTTCGCATTTTTCTTCTTTTTCCAGAAGCATTTTTATTCGTTCATATAATTCTTTAAGATGGAGATTTTTGGCCGAGTTGGGGTCAAGCGGCGCAATAAGTCCGTCTAAAACATGATATAGGCCTGCAAAGGCCCCAGTTTTTTCCATATTTTGCAAATCCGCCTCTTTTTCCACAACTGCGATTTGCCGTTGGTTTCGTTTGGCATCGCGACAAAATTGGCAATGCGGATTTTTTTGTTCGCCGATTTTCTCTAAAGCCCGATAACACAATTGGCAAAATGCGATTTTGGCATCAACTTCCGTTAAGGTCGAGGTTAACTCATGAATAACCGGACGGTTTTTTACCCATTTATTTATTCGTAAATTCGCACCGGATTCGTTATTCGTTGATTATATTCTCCATATGCTTTTCAATCGCCCGGAAAGAGGCGGTTTCTTCGTGGAAATATAGGTCTAATTTTCCAGTAGGGCCGTTGCGGTGTTTTTCAATCCGGATTTCCGCGATGTTTTTGCGCTCGCTGTTTTCTTTCACCTTATCTTCGCGATAGATAAACATAACCACATCCGCATCTTGTTCGATACTCCCACTTTCACGCAGATCCGAAAGTTTGGGTATGGAGGACGGGCGCATCTCAACTCCGCGGGATAACTGGGAAAGTGCTAAAACCGGTACATTTAATTCTTTAGCCATGGCTTTGAGCGAGCGCGAAATTTCCGAAACCTCCTGTACGCGTGATTCCGGACTGCCGTATCCTTTGATTAGTTGTAAATAATCAACTATAACCAGTTCAAGTTTTTTTTCGGATTGCAGGCGGCGCGCTTTGGCGCGAAGCTCCATAACGGTGGGGGAGGGAGTATCATCAAGATACAGCGGCAGTTCCGAAAGAGTTGACATGGCGCTTTGCAGGCGCGAAAAATCATCTCCATTTCCCTGTTGATTTAGATGGCCGGTGCGAAGCCGCCAAAGATCTACCGCGGCTTCGGATGCAATCAGACGATCCACTAATTGCTCTTTGGACATTTCCAAACTAAATACCCCGACAGCGTGTTTGGCGCGCGCGGCATTGCGCGCTATATCCAAAGCGAGCGAGGTTTTCCCCAAGCTTGGGCGTGAGGCAAGCACTACTAAATCCGATTTCTGCAAGCCGCCTAAAATTGAATCAAGCTCCTTGAATCCCGTAGTAACCCCGCGCAGGGCATCGCGGTTATTGTGGATTTTTTCAATGCGCTCCCAGGCCTCTTCCAGCGCGTCTTTAATAACTAAAAATTCCTGGCGCAGCGAGTCCCGCGATATGCCGAATATTCTTTGTTCCGCCTCGTCAATCAGCACTTCCACATCCTCCGCTTCTTTATAGCCGAGTTGCGCAATATAACTGGAGGCCTCAATTAAGTCGCGCAGTAGGCGCTTGCGCCGCACAATTGAGGCGTAATGCGCCACATGGGTGGCGGTGGGCACCACATTTACCAAACTCGTGATATAGGCAGATCCCCCAACTTCTTCCATTCTCCCTTTTTCGCGCAAGCGCGCGGTGACGGACAAAACATCAATCGGCTCGCGATGGCTGAAAATATCCAGCATGGCCTCATAAATTTCCCGATGAGCGGATTTATAAAAATCCAGCGGCTTTAAAAAATCCGCGACTTTAAAAATCGCGTCCCGATCCAGCATCAGAGATCCCAAGGCCGACATTTCCGCTTCCACGTTTTGGGGCGGCATGCGCAGCTCAATGGGGTTTTGGGTGGAGATCTGAACCATGGATTAATTATAAACTCCGGCGGAAATCTTTGGCAAGTGTAAGAACAAGGGAAAACCTGTGGGTTTTGTCACCTATTCGGATATTGCAGTATTTTGTAGGAAATGCTAAATCTAAAGAACGTTCTTTTTCAAGGCAGCAAAACCCAGATTATCCCTAAGGGAGTCGCCAATAGTGCCGATCAACTCGTGGACAAATTAAACGCTATCGTCAAAGACACCCAGTACGTGGAGGTTATGAAACAGCTGAATATCACCCGTAAGACCCCGAATGTGGGTGACGTGTTGATGGCTGAAGAAAAACAAAAGCTTCTTTACGGAAATTTGCAGATTATCGTTTCAAATCCTGCAGCTGCCAGAGAGCACCGCGATGAGATGGAACGTACCCGTATAAAATCAATACGGTTTGTTATGACCAAGAGTCCCATGGTGTTGGACTCGCCGGTTTCAGCATCATTTCCGCGAAGCGGCGAATCGTTGATCGCTTATTTGATTTTCTTTGATGACAAATTTGTCAAGGCGATTCTACCTGACAATTATGTGATTAACGAAGACACGAGGAAATATATTACCGACCCGATAACGGGCGCGTTTTCCGGCGCAGCTGGACAGGGATTAAGACAAATAAGAT
>LCKU01000034.1 GCA_001001625.1 Parcubacteria group bacterium GW2011_GWA2_45_30
TTAAACCGCATAAAGGCATCAACAATCGTACTCCAATGGAACAACTTATCAATTATTTTTATCCGCAGGAACTGTGAACAACGCGACTAGTTCCTACAACTTGTTGTATGAAATCATCAACCAAGAAATATCTCGAATATAGGATTCTAATCACGTCGGATGTGCGTACCGGTGAAAAAAAAAGTTGTTTTACCGCTATGGTTCCGATATTGGGAATTGCGACGGATGGGGATACGGTTGGTGGAGCTTTTGAAAATATTAAGAAAATGATTGAGTTTCATTTGGAGGCGCTTCGCAAAGAAGGGCAGCCGATTCCGGAGGAACGGGTTACGGACGAGTTTATAACCACCGCGCGCGTGGCAGTGCCGGCGTAATATTTTTATGGCCAGCCGTGAAATTCTTCCGAAAGACGCAGTAAAAGCCCTATCTAAGTTGGGCTTTTTCGTTTCGCATAGAAAAGGCAGTCATGTTCAGTTGAAACACGGTGACGGAAGAAGAGTAACAATTGCAATTCATCCTAAACCATTATCGCTAGGCACGTTATCAATTATTTTGCGGCAAGCCGAAATTACCAGGAAAAAACTTGATGAAGTACTCTGAAACAATAATTAAATTATTACCGATTTCATTGAGAAATAAGTTGCCGCACAAAATTGTTGTTGCGGAGGTAGATAAGCGAGAGTCGCAACGGCTTAATCGCAAATATCGCAGAAAAGATAAACCCACTAATGTCCTTTCCTTCCGCTATGGTTCCGAATATGGTGAAATAATTGTATGTCCGGTGGTTATTCGCAAAGAGGCCAAAGAGCAAGGAAATACCTATAAATACCAGATGACATGGATGATTTTGCATGGTATATTACATTTGGTGGGAATACATCACGAAAAATCCAAAAAGATGGCGGAGAGGATCGGGGGGCTGGAGAGGCAAATACTCCACAAATTGTTCAGCTAAGTGAAATATAAAATCCGGAGAGCACAAAACCCAAACACGCGCAAAGCCCAAACTAAACAATAGTGTTTGTGTTCTGTGTTTTTAGTTTTTGTGTTTTGTTTGGGTTTTGGTTCCTGTGTTTTGGGCGTTTAGAAAATATTTTTTTCGAATTTATAACTTGTTTTAAATCAACGTGGCCAAAAATATCATTGTAGCATTGGACGTCGGCACTTCCACGGTGCAGGCCGTGATTGCCGAAAAAAGAAAGGGTGAGGAAAACCCGCGGGTTTTAGGTGTGGGCGTCGCGCCCTCGCGCGGGGTGAGGCGCGGAGTAGTGGTGGATTGTGATGATGCAAGTTCTGTCATCCGCACGGTCATGGATGATGCGCGTAAAGCCGCCGGGGTCCAGGCGCGTTCGGTCTGGCTTACGGTCGGCGGCGCGCATGTTTCGGTTTCCTCGTCGCGCGGCATCATTGCCGTATCGCGCGCGGATGGAGAGATTTCTCCCGAGGATGTAAAGCGTGCCATTGCCGCGGCTGAAACCTTTATTCCTAAAAATCCTAATCGTGAAATTTTGCATATGATTCCGCGCGATTTTCGGGTTGATTCTGAAGCCGGAATCAAAGATCCGATAGGCATGCACGGGGTGCGGCTGGAAGTAGATACATTGATTGTTGATTGTTCGCGGCCGTTTTTGAAAAATCTTTTCAAATGCGTTGAGGGCGCGGGGCTTAAGGTTGTTGATTATGTTTTCTCGCCCCTGGCCGCGGCTGAAGCCGTGCTTACCAAGCGCCAGAAAGAATTAGGCGTGATGCTTTTGGATGTAGGCGGGGGTACGGCAAGTTTTATGGTTTTTGAAGAAGGCGTTCCGATCCACGCGGGCGTTCTGCCTATTGGCGGAGGGCATATCACCAATGATGTTGCCATCGGGTTTCGCACGGATGTGGATGTGGCGGAGAAAATTAAATTGGTGTACGGGACATGCCTCTCCGGCGAACTTCCCCGGCGGGAAAATATCCGGTTAGCCGAATTCGTGGAGGGGGAGTCATCCCTTTATTCGCGGCGAGAACTTGCCGAAATTATCGAAGCGCGGCTCCGCGACATTTTTGAGCTTTTGCAAAAAGAACTCCGTAAAATAAATCGCGTATCGCTTCTGCCCGGCGGGGTGGTGGTGGTTGGCGGATCCTCGGCCATCAAAGGAATACTTGATCTGACCAAGCGCGAGATGAAGCTTCCGGTTTCTATCGGTGTTCCGCAGGAGTTTGAGGCGGAGGATGAAGAAAAAGCATCAGCTTTGGCTGCGGCACTGGGTTTGGTGCGTTGGGCCGGCGCGCGGGAAGATGCCGCTGGAGGACTTTGGCTGCAGGGGCGTAAATTCGGCGACTTTTCTGGAGGCAAAATAGTGAAGTGGTTGAAAGCATTTCTGCCGTGACTTGTTGAAAGTATGGGGATAAACGGTGGAATATGTGCTTGCTTGTTAACTTGTCAGGATTAGAGGCGTATGCTACCTTGAGGGCGTAAATATACGCGGATACGGAACGAATTTATTTAACGAATATAAACGAATTCGTTTTAATTCGTTAGAATATTCGTTTTATATTCGTGTTTCTATCATTCCACAATTAAAACCTGACATCGAATCATATGCCAGAATTAAGGTGGTGGGCGTAGGCGGCGGCGGCGGAAAAGCCGTGACCCGCATGATTGACCATAAAACCAATGGGGTTGATTTTATTGCCATAAATACCGATGCGCAGGATCTTCATCTCACTAAAGCCAAAACCAAAATTCATATCGGCAAGAATTTAACCAAGGGGCTGGGCGCCGGCATGAATCCGGAAATAGGCCGGCAGGCGGCCGAAGAAAATCGTGACGAGATCCATGAAATTTTGAAAGGTGCCGATATGGTATTTTTAACCTGTGGGCTCGGCGGAGGAACCGGAACTGGAGCATCTCCGATCGTGGCCGAGGTTGCCCGAGATGCCGGGTCTTTGGTCATTGGAGTAGTTACAAAACCATTTAGTTTTGAAGGTGTTCAGCGCGGAAAAATTGCCGAAGACGGCTGGCATAAATTAAAAGATCGCGTGGATGCGCTGATTACCATTCAAAATGACCGCCTGCTTAATGTTATTACTAAAGACACATCGCTTTTAAATGCGTTTGTTATTTGCGATGATGTTTTGCGCCAGGCCGTGCAGGGAATTGCGGATTTAATTATTACTCCCGGTGTCATAAATGTGGATTTTGCGGATGTGCGCGCCATCATGCAGGATGCCGGGTCGGCTCTCATGGGCGTAGGATACGGAACAGGCGAGGACAGGGCAGTTACCGCAGCTAAATCCGCGGTCGGATCGCCTTTGCTTGAATTATCCATTAACGGCGCGCGCGGAGTGCTTTTTAATATCTCGGGCGGATCGGATCTTACCATGTGGGAAATTAATGAAGCGGCCAAAGTCATCACCGAGTCCATTGACCGCGAGGCCAAGGTTATTTTTGGGGCGGTGGAGGATGAACGCCTGAAAAAAGGGGAGATTAAAATTACGGTGATTGCCACCGGGTTTAATCCCAACGGAATAAATAACAACAATAATTTGCGTTTGCCTTTGCATCGGGAAGAAAGACAAGAGCAGAAAAAACCCGGACCAGGAGAAAAACAATCACAGCCGCAATTGGAGGAGAGTGAGTGGGATGCCGTGCCGGCTTTTTTGCGGAGAAAGGGGAAATAACTCATTTATTGGTTCCCGCCCCGCCCCCGAAAAAGACGCTCAGCGGAATTAAGTCTTTGAATTTTTAAACCATTGCTTCGCTAAGCGTCTGGGCCGCAACAAATTTCCGGATCATCACATACTCCGCATTATCAGCGGCCCTCCCGATTCTTTTTCAAGGGCGCGGCTCAACCAATCCAACTCGCTACGGCGCTTTCCGCCGTTTTTTATTGTGTGGTTTTCTTAATGTAGGTGCTTCGCGCCTTTTTTGATTGGCCGACTTTTATTGATTTTATTTTGATTTCGCGCTACGAGTTGAGTATGTTCAGCGGTGAAAAGTTGCCCAAATCAAAGGTTTTTTTGTTTTTACTACTGGGGTTTATCGGGGGGGTGGCGGCGCGTTCGTTTTTTGCGCCTACGTTCGAGGCGGTTTTTATTTTGTTTGCGGCATCCGCGGTGGTGCTGGCTGTAGGGATTTTGCGTTTGAATCGGAGGATTATATTTTTAGGCGCGCTATTTATTTTATTTTTTGCCGGGATTCTGCGGTTTTCCTACGCGGAAATTGCGCGGCCGGATCTGTCGAATTTTTATGGCAAAGAGTTTAAGGCGCAAGGTATAGTTGTATCCGAGCCGGAGAGATCTAAATCCGTTCAGCGGATTACTATTCGCGTTTTTGAAACGAGTAAAAAGGAAATAGATCCGTTCAAATTATTGGTGACGGTTGGTCGATACCCGCGATATGAAATAGGGAATAAAATTTTGGTACATGGTACTATTGAAAAACCGGAGAATTATAGTGAATTTGATTATGTTTCGTATCTTGCGCGCCAAGACATTTTTGCCACCCTATTTTTTCCGCAGGTTGAAAAAATTGGGAAAGGTAAAGGAAATCAGCTTATGATTTATTTGGCGCGGTTAAAACATTCGTTTGAAAAGAATCTTGAGAAAGTAATTCCCGAGCCGCATGTGGCGTTTTTGAAAGGGTTGACCCTGGGTGAGCGCGAATCGCTTCCGGCGGATTTGGTGGAAAATTTTAACCGCACCGGAACCACGCATATTGTAGCGCTTTCCGGATATAATATTACTATGCTCGGCAGATTTTTTGTGTTAGGGCTCGTGCTGTTCACGGTTCCGTTCCGGGTTTCGTTTTGGATAGCAACCGCAGGGATTATGCTTTTTGTTCTGCTTACCGGCGCATCACCCTCGGTGGTGCGTGCCGGAATTATGGGAATTTTGGTGCTTATCGCGCAAAAAGAGGGTCGGCTGTATCAGATGACCAATGCTCTGGTTTTTGCGGGGGCCATCATGATTTTGCATAACCCTAAAATTTTGCGTTTTGATGCCGCGTTCCAATTGTCGTTTTTGGCGACCCTCGGCCTGATTTATCTTTCGCCCCGCATTGAAAGGATGTTGGATGGACGCAAAAAATTTAAAACAGCGGATCCGGCATATAAAGAAAAACCATTTTTTTCCTGGAAACAAACACTGATAGAAACATTATCCGCGCAATTCATGGTTTTGCCGCTTTTGATTTATCTTTTCGGCCGTGTTTCTTTAATAAGCCCCATAAGCAATATCGCGGTTATTGTGGCAGTTCCTTATGCCATGGCTTTGGGATTTGTTACAGGCGGACTTGGATTTTTGTGGCATCCGCTTGCGCAAATTTCTGGCTGGCTAACTTGGCTGATTTTAGAATATCAAATCCGCGTGATTGAATTTTTTGCGCAAATCCCCGCGGCCTCCATCGCGGTTGGAAAATGGGTCGCCATTCCGCTTGTTGTTTTTTATTGTTATGTAGCGTTTGTTTTATCCCGTTA
>LCKU01000035.1:0-6057 GCA_001001625.1 Parcubacteria group bacterium GW2011_GWA2_45_30
TATTGAAAACTGTCAAGCAAATGCGCCCACTCAAATTTTTTCCCTTTGCCTTTTAGGGCATTTCTTACGTCCCGCATTCTGTCGTCAGGAAGCGATTTTGTTTCAAATATCAGCCGGCCAATCAGGGTTGACTTGCCGTGATCTTTTTCGCCTAAAAGTACGATAGTAATCATAAATGTTTAACACTCGGTGTTGCACAATTACATATACCCCAACGCTCTTAAACGTTCCATAACCGCCCGCGCTTCTTTATCCTGTGCTCTTCCCATGCGCTCGGATAATCTTGTATTTCCCAATTCTTTTAATATGGCGGGTATTGTTTTTGCTTCGGATTTTATGGCCACCGTGCATTTTGTACATCCTAAACTCCTGAAGCGCTCGCCGTCTCGCGAAAAATAAAGCGGGTTTATTGGGACGTCGTTTTCATAAATATATTGCCAAACATCGATCTCCCGCCAGTGAAGTATGGGGTGGATGCGGTGATGGTCGGCTTCTTCGTCAACCGAGTGATGTCCCCATATTTCCAACGGCTGGTTCTTATAATCCCATTTCCATTTTTTATCTCTTGGCGAAAAAATTCTCTCTTTGGCGCGAATCCCATGCTCGTCTCTGCGAATTCCCATGATAAGGCCGTCAAATTTCTCTTTTTTTATTAGCTCTTTCAATGCTTCGGTTTTATTCGCGCCGCAGCAGGAAACCCCCGAAATTTTATCTTTTTTAATAATACTTTTTGCGGTCAAAACTTTCAGGCCCCATTTTTTCGCAAGTTCGTCGCGGAACGCGTAGGTCTCCGGAAAATCAATGCCATTGTCAATATGAATCACAGGGAAAGGAACGCGATTAAAAAACGCCTCGCGACAGAGTGCGAGCATAACTGTGGAATCTTTCCCTCCCGACCAAAGCACAGCCAAATTGTTTAATTTATCCTTCGCCTCGCGGAGGATCAAAACGGACTTTTCAATCAGATTATCCAGCATATCGCATATTTTATGGCGTTTTAGAGATTTACGCAACTGACGCACTGGAACAGAAACATGATTTAAGTTATCATGACGGCAATGACCGAAGAATTTTTGCAAAAAGTCAAAGAACTTATTAAATCGATTTTGGCCGCCAAGCCGGATTTTTACCGGAAGAAATTATCGTCTGCGGGGATTGACGAGGCGCAGCTTGAAACACTTAACGAATCTGATTGGAACTTGATTCCCATACTTACCAAACAGGAATTGGCTAATGCCCCCTACGCCTCCAGATGTTATGGAGAAAAACCCGGCCTCAATAAACTGATTTTTTCCGAAGAAGCGGATCAATACTTTTTAATCCACCGGACGCTGGAGGAAATTCGGCAAGAGCGATTGCCGTATGACGGGACCCGGCCCATGGCAATTTTTTCCAACGTGTATGAGGCGATTGAACGATGCCTTTATTTTTATGAACAAAATGTCCTTCCTTTAATCGGCGAATTTCATAACCCGGCGGTAATTTACGCCACGGCCCGCCAATATAAAGTTGACACGATTTTTATGGACCGCGCCGCGATCCGCGCGTTTCGCGAAAAACTGTTAGAAATCCTGCCCGCCTTAAAAAGCGTTACCGTGATTGATGATACGTTCTCCGCAGAGGACTTTGAATGGCCCGCGGACACGAAGCTTAGCTTCGTGTTAAGTATTCCGGAAATTGGAGGCGTTGCGTATGCGTGTCCGGAGTCCATCGCTAAAAAAGATCTTGTATTTCATCCGGCGGATAATGTGTATATTGAGCCCTCGGCGCTTTCCATAATCACCACCCCGCGTCTTAAGGCCTGCCCCATGCTTCGCTACCGCAGCCATCTTTATTTTGAAAAAACTCCTCCGCGCTGCGCATGTCAAAAAATATCATTCAAAATTTAATCCGCTTAACTTATACGGCGAGAACAACCTATGTTTCTCTCGAACGGGGTAAAACGAAAAAAAGAATGGTGGGAAACCGCCTTCAATAAGGATTATTTAACTGCTGATTCATATTTTGTAAGTAGGGCACGAACAAAACGCGAAATTTCTTTTTTGCTTAGACAGACGGAAAAAATTGGCCTCGCAAGAAATGCGAAGATTTTGGATTTGGCTTGCGGATACGGCGCGCACGCCATCGCTCTTGCCAAACACGGATTCCGTGTAACCGGAATTGACACCTCCGGATATTTTCTGAAAATTGCGCGGAAATCGTCCAAAAAGGAAAAACAAAAAGCGCAATTCAACCAAAAAGACATGCGCAATCTGTCATACCAAGAACGCTTTGACCTTATTATCAGCATGTATACTTCCTTCGGATATTTCTCGAATGAGCGCGATCATCAAAAAGTATTACGCGAGGTTTCCAGAGCGTTGAAACCCGGCGGCGCATTCATCCTTGATGTGAATAATATTGCGCGTGTGTTTATACAAACAGTCGGGCGCGGGATGCATGACACGAAAGATAATGACGGCGTATTCGTTGAAAAACAATTGGATCCGGCGACAATGCGCTGGTTTCTTGATTACTCGTGGAAAGAGCGCGGGGCGCAGAAGCGGAGCAAACTTAGCATACGCATATTTTCCCTGCCTGAATTGCGGCATCTTATGGAAGAAAACGGATTAAAAATCAAAAAGGTGTGGGGATATTATGACGGATCGCCATATCAATTCGATTCCCGCCGTTTAATTATTCTGGCGCGGAAAATATAGAGACCAGACTGTCCCAAAACTGTCCGTCAACACCGGGTGTTAAACGAAAAAATACCCGGTGTTTAGAGTTTTCAGACAGGCTATCGCTATCTTCTGGCAGGGATTATAAAACACCCCTAGGGGTGCTTAAAAATTTTCTGCGCGTTCTCATACGCTATAAGCTGCGCGGCTTTGGCGTCAAGCGCGCCCAAAATACGCCGCACGCGCCGAATGAGCCCGAAATAAATTTTAACGTCCCATCCGGGATGGCCAAACCTGGCATCGGTCCCCACTAGAAATCTCTCGGGAATTTCTGTAAACAACTGCGACCAATCCTCATACAGCTTCCCGCGCGAATTCACCGCCTTCTTTAAATTCTTCCGAGCCGAGTGGGCTTTTTGGTATTCCCAATCATAGCGTTCCCCGTCGGCATTGATTGCGACGACCGGATTCTTACATTTGCGCTCTTGACTTCCGCCCATTTCATTTTCCATCACTACATCCATCATCATGCCCGGATACTTTTTCAGAAGTTCCCGCGCCTTACGGGCAGTGGTCATACCAGTATGCGCCAAAATAATTTTTAAATCCGGGTTGTGGCGGTACATGAGTTCCAGACCGCCGAATATTTCCTTTTCATATGATCTTCCATCCTCGTCCACGGGTTCCGCATGCAAGGTTAGCCACATTTTTTGGGAAACAACAAGACGCACCATCTCAAGAAACGGCTCAAAAGAAGGAGGATACATAATTATATTTTGTCCGGGCCGCTTTTTAAAGTGATATAATCCAATTTCTCCCACCCCCGCATATTTACCGCAGGACATATCATCCGCAAGTCGTTTAAGAATTGCGTCCAGTCCGCGCCCCGTATACCCCTCATGATACGCTCGATGCATCCAATAAGTGAGGTAATTCGACCCGCAAAATTGGGCGACTATTCCGCGGCTTGCTTCCGCCAGCTCATTACGGAGGCGCACTCCCTCCTCATGCGTGCTCCAGCGTCCGTCATTTGGGGTCGGCATCACCACGGCAAACTCTATGCCGGAACGCCTTATCACCCCAAGAATTTCATCAATTCCGGGAGGAGAATGCTCGGGTCCTCGCCGCATCACATGTATATGTACATCGGCCATAGGTCCGGCGTAAATACTTTTAACTCCGACTTGCATTTTTTTATCCCCCGCCTTATTCTTAAAAGAGCTTCTTTTACACTAAAAAAATGGACGAAAAAGTCAAGGGAGAAGATTATGGATCGCAACTATCGCACAGTCCTTTATCTTATAGTTATTTTTTTATGGCTGTGGCTGCTTTTTTTGCAGTATTCAACGGCGGTACCTGCGGAAAAAAGGAAACTTCGCATCTACACAGGAAACGTAGAAGTTGCTGTTCCGCTCTTTGAGGCGTTTGAAAAGGCGTATCCCGACATCCAAATTGTTTATGACAGTCGTGCCAAGGGAAACGAAATGAGAAACATAATACGGTTTGAATTAACGCACCAAAAGCAGACTTTTGATATTCTGTTCCATAATCTCAACACGGATTTGAGAAATTTGATCACCGAATTCAAGGGAAACGGCTTGATCCCCTTTCAGCCCAAAAACGCCGCCGGGCATGCACTGGACGATCCGAAAAAATATTGGACTGCGATATTCAGCACAAGGTACGTTCTGGGCTACAATACCAAGCTAATAAAAGAGCCACCGCCAAATTTTGACGATTTAATAATGGGAAAATATGAGTTTATGCTCGATCCACAAGATTTTGGATGGTTTGAGGGGCTCACCCAATGCCTTGGTGAAGACGAAGCTAAATATTTTCTCCAAAAATTGGCTTCCCAAAAACCGCTCATGCGCAAAGGGCACACCCTGAAAGCCATGCTGGTCATAGCCGGAGAGGCGCCGACCGCAACTATGCTTGACACAACCGTGCTTGGTTTTCAAAAAAAAGGCGCACCTCTTGCCTGGAACCCTGATCTTCAGCCCCTTATTGCCCGAACAGCGGTTATGGCGCTGGCCAAAGGACCCAACGAGAAAGATGCTAAGCAATTCATTGAATTTACCCTTTCCACCTGGGGACAGGCGGTTATTGAAGCAACTGGCGCCATGCCCGTGCGTCTTTCGGAACAAAAGAAAAAGCAGTGGCAAAATACCTGCTTTCTTAAGCCCATGGATGTTTCGGCGGAAAAATGGAAAGCGCTCTATGATACATACCGGAGGATCTTTTCTATAAAATAATGTCCGAATAATCCCAAATAATCCCAAGGATCCCCCCGGCTTCATACCAAAAATCTCCCGCCAAGCGGGAGATTTTATAATCCCTGCCAGAGGACCATGGGCTTGCCCAGGGTTGAATGGCAGCCCGAAGCGAAGCGGAGGGGATTATATAGACCCAGTAATTTTGCAAAGCGCGCGCTTTTTTTAGATCATTCTCGCGACGAACCGGAACATATTTAAACCCAAACGCGCGCGCCAAATATTTAAAATCCGGGTTGGTAAAATCCGTTCCGACATGCGCCTTGAAACTTCTCATTTGCATGGTTTTGATAAGGCCGTAGGAACTGTCCGCCACCATAATAATTTTTACGGGAAGTTTTAGGCGGCGAATGGTTTCCAGCTCCGCCGCGCTTTGCAAAAATCCGCCGTCTCCGCACACCACCACCACGCGGGCCTTGGGCTTAGCAAGCGATGCGCCCAGAGCTCCGGGTATGGCAAAACCGATTGAAGAAAATCCGATAGAAGGAACCACGATCGGTCCCGGAGCTTCATAGCAAAAAAGCACCAGGGCTTTATGAATACCGGTATCGGGAAGCAATATATCTTTAGCCGAGAGCGCGCTTCCTAAAAATTCTTCCCCCAAAAAACGATAAAGAAGTTTTCCGCCGAAATACTCATACGTTTCCTTTCTCACGCGCTCCCGCCATTGGGCGGCATTGCCTAAAGAAACGGGCGGGATGTTAAGCTGCAACGAGCGTCGCGCGATATCGGAAAAAAAATGTTTAAGGTCAACCGTATATATTTCCTGGGGAGAAAACCAGGATAATTTTGTATGGGGATGGTGTGAAATATCCAAATGCCGTATTTTCCTATTTTTTATCCAGGTATACGGAAATGGTTTCTCGGCGGTATCAAAACCCACCGTAACCGCCAGATCTGTGCCGGACAGAAAATCGTTCCACCCGGCCATTACTCCAAAATTCAACTGATGATTTAGCGGAAGCGCGCCTTTGGCGTTTCGCGTAGAAAAATAACGCATGGGGAATTGATCCACAAAACTTATGAATTCTTTGGTTGAAGAATACTCCAATACTCCGGGACCCAAAATCGCAACCGGATTTTTACTACGTTTAAAATAATGAATAAAACGGCTCGCGGCTTTT
>LCKU01000035.1:6244-8108 GCA_001001625.1 Parcubacteria group bacterium GW2011_GWA2_45_30
ACCGCGTTCGTTCCTCCGGGACCGCGCGAAACATATAGTACCCCCGGCTGTCCGGAGAGACGCCCGTAAACATCCGCGGCAAATCCGGCGCCGCGTTCATCGCGCATGGTTATGAATTTAATCTTGCTTTTGGAGAGCGCCCGAAAAAACGGGGTGGCGTCTCCGGGAAGCCCGAATATATGAGAAACGCCATAACGCTCCAAAATTTTTACCAGAAGTTCTGCTCCTTTCATCCCGTTAGAAGCCAACCGCGATCAATTGATGCGGTTGGCTGTGTTTACGACTTGTATTTAATTGGTGGTTCATAAAGATTTTCATATATTGATGTGCGATCGCGGCTTCTAACGGGATTCATAGAATGAAATATGTTAAACACTCGGTGTTTAACATATTATCCAAAGGCTTTGCGGTATAACTCGTGAAAACCTTTGAATTGGCGGATTCCTTTAATGAGTATTTTTAGTTCTTCTTCGGAAACATCGGCCGCAACTTCATCTATGGTTTTACAAAAATCTCCGTAAAAGCTAAAAGTATTTTTTGACAGCTCTACATCATGCAAACGCCATACGCTTTTATTATGTAAAAGATAATACAGCGAAATATAACTTCTGGTCACGAAAAGCCCGAAAACCGGATTAATTATATTATGGTCGCGCAGGGCGACTTGCTGACGAATAAGAAAATGCCTATTGGCATAATTCAACCCCCGCAACAAAAAATCAAGCATGCTGGAACGCTGAGAAACTACGGCCCGGCCGTTAAGAACCGGACGCCTCCATTTGGTATCAACAATGGTGGCCAGATCCGCCCAATATCCCAGATCAAGCGCCACATAGGGCTGAGTGCCGCTGCGCATTTCATACTTATGCCCCAATTCATAAAGCGTTTTCCAGGTAATTCTTAAATGAGCCAGAGAGGCTGATTCAAAAAATTTTTTTATATCAATGAAATAATAGCGATCCGCCATGACAATGAACGGCCTCAACTTTTCACTGGCGCGGTATTTCATGACATAGAAATAAAATTGATGAGTTGCCGGTTTCTCGTCAAATTGGGAACATTCATAAAAAATAGGGCCATATCGTTCGGAAATTATCGCGTTTTCCCCCAATTGCTCTTCGGTCCAGGCCAGCGCTTTTTGTAAAAGAGGCGAAAGATTTTTAATAATAAGGCCAACCAACTGAAGCATATCGGAAAAGGAAAAACTCTCGCTTATAAAATGGAATATAGCATTTTCCGGAAACGGCTCGGCGTTTTTGGCCGCAATTAGCGCCTCGCGATGAGCCCGGGCACACTCTCCCAGCGCGGCCAAGGTCTTTTGATAACTCCGGATAAGATCTTGAGCGTTGGGCATGATTGGATTATAGAGAAATAAGCGCCGCGACCTCTCACAATCAATAAATCGTTCCAAAAACCGAATGGGGTGGAGCGTTTCCACAAATGGATACCGAAAACAAAACCACCAATACTGTTTTCGGTACTCGCGCTCCAAATCATTGGCCAGCTTACGCAAGTCCTCCAGCGCCCAACGGGTATTATCTAAATCCAGTCCCTCGGCGGCAAAAAGAGGATCGGTTAGGGTCAGGTTATAAAATTTTTGCAGGGGTTCCGGTATCACACGGTTCATCATACTAAATACATCCCCACCGCACAAGAAAAAGTTGATTGACAACGACGAACATTAATCCATCATAGAAGATATGCCAATACTTTCATGGAAAAATACAAAGAATCCGCATACGTTCCGTTGCTTGGCTACGGGGATTTTTGTCGTGTGGGCCGGGGCGCTGGTTGCCATCACTTTTATCTATCCGCAACCGGTTGTAATCACGGATGAAAATCTTGAAAAATTCAGGGAAATCAC
>LCKU01000036.1 GCA_001001625.1 Parcubacteria group bacterium GW2011_GWA2_45_30
GCTTTCCTTGACGCGGGCCATGGACGCTTTGATTCAGGAGTCCGCCAACCCGAAGTTCAAAAAAATACTTTCAGAGGTGAATGAGTCGGTGGCCGAAGGCAAGTCCTTTGCCGATTCGCTGCGCGTGCATGAAAAAGTATTCAGCGCTATTTTTATCAATATGGTGGCGGCCGGAGAGGCATCGGGAAAATTGACGCTTGTTTTAAAACTGCTTTCCAATCAAATGAAAAAGGACTATGACCTGCGCAAACGCGTGACCGGAGCCATGATGTATCCTGCAATTATCATGATGGCCCTTATGGTCATAGGAACACTTATGATGATGTATGTGGTGCCTTCGCTCACCGCGGTCATCAAGGACTTGGGCGTAGAATTGCCGCTTTCCACCCGCGTCATAATTTTTACCAGTGAAATCATCGCTAATTACATCTTGTGGGTTTTGGCGGCGTTTATCTTTTGGGTATTTCTTTTGTGGCGCGCTTTAAAAACCCGGATTGGAAAAAAGATTTTTGACCGCGTGGTAATCCGTTTGCCGATTTTCGGGGAACTTATAATTAAATTCAATACCGCGCGTTTTTGCCGTACCCTTGCCTATCTTATTACATCCGGCGTGCCCATTGTGCGCTCGCTTGAAATCACTGGAAGCGTTTTGGGAAATTCGCTTTTTCAGAACGCGGTTAACGGAGCGGCCCAAGACATTCAAAAAGGAAAACAACTCTCCGTGTTGCTTTCCGCGTATCCGAGAATTTTTCACCCGATAGTATTGCAGATGATGAGCGTGGGAGAAGAAACTGGAAAAACGTCCGATATGATGCTACGACTCGCCTTATTTTTTGAAGAGGATGTTACCAATACCACCAAGAATCTTTCTACCATTATTGAGCCGATTTTAATGATTGTCATCGGCACCGCTGTCGGATTTTTCGCCGTATCTATGCTGCAGCCGATTTATTCAAGTTTGGGAAATATTGGGGCTTAAAATTAAAATTCACAAAACACAAACATGCCCAAAACCCAAATAAAACACAAAACACAGACATACCAAAATCACAAAAGAGTTTGTGCTTTGGGCGTTTTTTCGCGCGAACGCACGGATGGTTTTACCCTCCTTGAGACCCTTATATCCATCTCTGTTTTGGTTTTGATCAGTTCTCTGGCCTTGGTTTCTTTCATAAATTCCCGTGATGTCCGTGAGGTGGCGGTTTTCGGGCAGGACGTTATGTCGGTTTTGCGACTGGCGCAATCCAAGGCCCTGGGCGGAGAAGATAACTCTGCGTGGGGAATACATCTGGAACAGGGCCAAAGCGTGCTTTTTCGCGGCACATCTTATGCCGGCGCGCCTTTTACGCAAAGTTTCCCGGTTCCGGCTCGTTTGGAAATTGCCAATATTGTACTCGCTGGCGGGGGTTCGGATGTGATTTTTAAACGGATCACCGGATATACGGATCAGGCGGGAAGTTTTGATGTGCGGGTTCGGAGCGCAACAGCGGTCTTTTTCTCCGTATCTATTGACGGCTCGGGAAAAGTATATCAAGCAGGCACTGCCCAGGTACCCGGAGGAACGCGGATTGTGGATACGCGTCATCGCTCATTTAATTTGGGATGGAGTTTGCAGGGGTATACGAATATGATCCTTACATTTTCCGATCCTCCGAACCCCGATATCGTGCAGACCATACCTATGGCGTCATATTTTAGCGGCGGCCAGATCAAATTTGATTGGTCCGGAAATTTTTCGGTTGGCGGACAAAATCAGGTTTTGCGCATACACACCACGCTGTTGGACGGCGCAAGTACCGTGCTTTCGGTTGATCGTGACTGCCGTTATAACACCAAAAAGGTTAAAATTACTTTTGATACTCGCGATGTTGCGACTTTTGAGGCGGATTGCGCAACGGTGACGGTGGGGTTGTATGGAGGAGCGATGAGTGAACCCTAAAGGGGCGTGTGGTTCCCTCGGCGATATGATTTGGAAACACGACTCGGCGGCTCCGGCGGCCGCCTCGCTAAAGGTCGGGCGAAGTTTTTCCGCCTTAGGCGGAAAACCAAGCAACTTCGCCCTCCCATTGTTTCCAAATCATATCGCCTAGACTACACTATTGGATAAATATACATTCATAATGAAAAAAGGGATAAATGAAAATGCAGGTTTTGGCTTAATTGAGGTGGTTATTGTTACCGCTATTATTACCGTCTCGCTATTTGCATTCTTGCAAGCCGGAATTTTGGCGGTGCGGCTTTTGCGAAACGAAAAAGAGAATTTGGAGTTAACACTTCTGGCCGGAGAGGCAATGGAAGCGGTGCGCGCCGTGCGCGATGAATCCTGGACCGCCAATATTGCGCCACTGGTGGCAAGCACCCCCTATTTTCCGCTAATTGAAAACGGGAAATGGAAACTGGCAACCGTGCCGCCGGCTTTGCTAAGCGGAAAATATCACCGCTACATATACATAGGCGATGTGTACCGCGATCTACAGGATAAAATTATCTCATCCGGCGGAACGCTGGATGCAAATACCAAAAAAATAACTGCAGTGGCAACCAGTACTTCTAAGACCGTAACCTTGGTTTCATACATAGCAAATTTTCGCGAGTCATTAGCGCCTCCGGTGGAAACGAAAGTAGTGTTTTTTGAGAGTGCCATAACCGACGGGGATCTGGCTAATTTCCCGTCTAACAATGCGGGAAACGGGGATCCGGTGCAAACTTTTACTACGACAGGAGCTGTGGAAGCAACGGCCGTGGAGCTTTATTTGCGCCGGGCTGCAACAAATCCATCTGATATATATGCTGAAATTCGTTCCAGTCCCACCGGAGTGGTATTAGGGACTTCGCAGATTATTACCGGATCCACCATTGCGAGCTCTTCGCTGTCATGGGTCGCATTCCGGTTTCCCGATCCGATTCAACTTTCCGCATCCACCCAATATTCCATCCGTTTGCGAAGCATTCCCTCATCTACGGATGCGGGTTCCGGATCAGCCGGTATCATACGCTGGGGATATTTGCAAAGCGCCAGCAGTCCTTATGCCGAAGGCGATGCGCGCCGGTACGTCGGCAGATTATCAAATCCATCCGATGCCGGACAGCTTTTGGATCAATATGATTATGGATTTAGAGTATATGACTTACAACAATGAAAGATAAAAATAAAAAGCTAAAAGATAAAAGCGGTTTTTCTTTGATAGAAATGATTGTTTATGTCGCGATACTGGGGATCGTGGCGGTATTGACGGTTGATTTTCTGATCCAAATTGTAAATACGTATTATCGGGCGCGGGCTGAACGCGAAGTAATTTCTAATGCGCGGCTGCTTTTGGAAACGATTGAAAAAACCGCGGCTGAATCGCGTGAAGTATATGGGCCCGTCTCGCGTTTCAATCAAGATGCCGGACAACTGTCTTTGGTCACGCCGGTAAATCCGACGCCCGAGCATCAAACCGCTTTTACGGATTTTTGGGTGGACAACGGAAGAATGTGGATGCGTAAAGAGGGTGGGTCTTCAATCGCGTTATCCGCTCCCTCGGTAAATGTCACGAAATTTCGCCTTGAGCGGATTATGCAGGGACTGGAAGTGGAGGCGGTTAAAATTATGCTGGAGGTTGATTATGCGCGTCCGAAATTTGCCTCCTCAATTATTTTAAATTCCACGGCGGCGATAAGAGGAAACTATTAACAACAATATGTTGCAAGTTAAAAGTCAAAAGATAAAAGATAAAAAAACAGCAGGGATTTTATCCTTCATCCTTTATCTTTTATCTTTTCGTGGCGGTTACGCCGCCCTAATCACTACCCTGCTCGTTGTTACGATTTCCCTCACCATTATAGGCGGATTTACGTTCTTTTCCATGCGGGAAGTCAACATGAGCCGGCTTTTTGCGCGTTCGGTTGAGTCACGTTATATATCCGAAGGCGGGATGGAAGATGCGCTATATCGGACAATTGTCGGAAAACAATTCACGAGCGGAGAAACTCTGGTTGTAGGAACCGGGACAACAACCATGACCATTACTGCTTCCGGAACCCAGCGATTTATCCGCACCGAAGGAATCCGTCAGAACGTCCAGCAAAATTTTGAAACCGAGCTGGATATCAACGTAGCCGGGACAAGTTTTTTTTACGGGGTTCAGGTTGGAGACGGCGGCCTTGAGATGGCAAATAATTCCCGTATCAACGGAAGCGTGCATTCTAACGGCAGTATATTGGGAGATGCGGGAGCGACCATAACCGGAGACGCTTTCGTGGCCGTGGCTGTGCCGCCAGCCGTTAATCAGTCATGGGAGACGCAAAATACGGATTTTTCCGTGGGTACCGCAACCGGAAGCATTACGACCATAGTTGATTCTGCCGGAAATGTGGGCACTTATACTTCTTTGGTCATCGGTTCGGATGGTTTCGCCCGCATAAGCTATGTGGACGATACCAATGGCGATCTTAAATTTGTGCGCTGTTTGGACGCCGCCTGCGCCGCTAAAAATATTTCTTCAATAGATACCGCTGGGGTTATCGGCGAAGTAACTTCTTTAGTGCTTGGCTCTGACGGATTTGGCCGCATAAGTTATTATCATGACGGCAACGATGATTTGAAATTTGCGCGCTGTACCAACGCCGATTGTTCAAGCGCGGTAGTAACTCTGGTTGATGCGGCAAGCAATATGGGGGACTTTAGTTCCATAAAAATGGCGAGTGACGGTTTTGCCCGGATTGCTTATTGGGATGATTCCAATGGGGATGTTGAGTATGCCCGCTGTACCAATGCTGACTGCACTACCAAGGTGCTTACCACCGTGGAGTCATCCGGCAACGTCGGGGAGTATATTTCTTTGGCGCTCGGATCGGATGATTTTGCGCGGATGAGTTATTATGATGCCAGTAGCGATGATTTGAAATTTGCGCGCTGTACCAACGCCGATTGTACCACAAAAGTTATTACCGCGGTTGATTCGAGTGGTGACGTTGGCAAATTTACCTCCATTGCGCTTGGCTCTGACGGATTTGGCCGCATAAGTTATTATCATGACGGCAACGATGATTTGAAATTTGCGCGCTGTACCAA
>LCKU01000037.1:0-5966 GCA_001001625.1 Parcubacteria group bacterium GW2011_GWA2_45_30
GCAACTTCTTTTTGAGGCCTTTCTTATGTTTTTTTGACTTCCACGCCTCAATGCCGGTCCGATCTATAAATGACTCCGGTATATACTGTTCTTCCCGAAACAGCCGCAAAGTGGCGGCATGGCTGATAAAATTTCCGGTCTCCAGGCATTCTCCGAGTATTTCTTCGGTTTCAAATTTTTCTCTCGGACTGATCCCGCTTATTAATCTTAAAGCCATTCCGCAAAGCTCGTTATCAAGCATTAATTTCTCCAAACTCTGGCAGTTCTCGGAACCGAGCATTCCCGCGCCGGACACCACATTAATACCGCAGATGGCGGCTAAAATTATGCCAATCCCCGCCTCCATTCCCATCTGACTATCTAAATCCTTTGAGTCGGAAAGTCCCATATACGTATGGGTGGGCAGGCCCAGATATTTGCCAATCTGCTGATATCCGCAATCAAGCATCAAACTCTCAATCGCTCCCAAAGGCGCGGTGGCATCTCGCATATCAAAAATGGCAGGCGAACCTCCGTAAATTACCGGAGCGCCGGACATTGCCAGCTGGCTTATGACTAGGCCGCTTAAATTCTCGGCCGTATGCTGAATCAAAGCGCCGTACAAAGTAACCGGAGAAACAGCTCCGGCCAAAGGCACTGATATTATATCAGCCGGAATGCCGGATTTAGCGCAATCCATAAGCGCCTGGCACGTCAAATCGCTCCATTTTAAAGGCGGCGAAGGACAGGCATCAAATATTGCCAGAGGCCGGCGGCGCAATTCCTCTTCACTTCCCCGAACCTCCGTAAGCATACGCTTCATCGGCTCAAAACTTTCTTTGCTAAAAGTTCCGGTAACAATGGGTTTTTGAGAGTAACACAAAGATAGATATAAACGGTACTGATCGGCAATCCGGTCAGGCACATCCGCCGGAATCATAGCCGTACTTTGCGCCATGATATTGGGCAAAAAATCAGTCAGCTTGACAAGGTTTATATAGCATAAATTTTGATGGTCGAGGGCGCGCTTTTCAAGCAAGTCCTCACTAAATCTTCCGTTATTAACACCCGGTTTTCTTTAAGTACCATTCCCGCGCCTTTTAACAAACGCAGAGCTTCCTGGTTTTCCACCAAAATCCCGATTTTTTTTAGAATGCTTAGCGCCTCCTCGATGATTTTTTTAATCGTCTCATCGGCAATCATTCGTAATCCGGGTCTAAAATTTTTGTTCATTTGCCTATCCGCTACTGAAAATTTTTAAGGATCGCCGCTATCAAATTTAGTATAAAATTTAAATCTTTGCAACCTAAACCGTCCTAATAGAAAACCGAGACTCACGTCCCGGTTACTGCATTGGCGACCCCGCCTTTTGGCAAAGACGCTGCATTATTCCGTCCAATATGAAATTTCACTGCAAATATAATTGTGCAAAAGTTCTTAAAACTTCACTTTTTCACCCGGCTCAATGGTTTTGGACTCATTTTCCTGGGGCGTTTTTTTTTCTTCTGCTTTAGATTTTCCGGCGAGTGCCTGCTGAAGCAACTCTTTAAGTCCAACCGCATCCACTGATGCGCGCTCGCGCTTTTTTATTTCCGATTTTTCGCCATGCGCCGCCTCGTCCCCGGAAAAACCCTCACGCGGTTTCAAGGCCGCGAGTGACACTGGTTTAGCGCCCGGCGCAATTTTCACCACGGGCCTACTGCGAATTGCGCCCAAAATATTACGCTTAAAAAATCCTTCATGCGACGCGGATTGATCGGGAGAATTGCCGCGATTAAAAGGAGCGGCGGCTCTACGCATTCCGAAAGCGGGTTGCGAAAATGACTGCTGCGAACGGCGATCCTGCACCGGCGGCGCAGAAACCGGTTGCTGGAACTGTCTGCGTGACGGTTCACTGCGAAACGGAGCTGGCTCCCGACGCTCGCCCCGCCCCATGGAAACCGGTTGTGGAGATACAGCTTGAGAATGAATACTTTCTCCAGAAAAATCTCGCCTTTGCTGTCGCGGCATGGTGCTGGGGTCACGAACCCCAGCCGGACTTCGTACGCCCCCATCGGCAAATTCAATTCCCAAATTCTCCAAAGACCCGGCAAAACGCGCCCGGCCAACTTGAGGCATACGTTCAGGCAAAGGAATCAGGGTACCTCCCTCAATTTGCTTTAAACAGGTCAGACAATACACCGGGCGCTTGCCATCCGGTTTGAATGGCACAGTTGTTTTTTTACCGCAATTCCAGCAGATTGCATCAAATTCGGTGGTTTCCCCGCCCATAACTCCGCCGCCTTCTCCCATACCGCCCATGCCGCTCCACTGGGCAATTTTGGCCTCCACCTCCTCGCGCGGCCGAGCGTAACGCTCGCGGGACGCTTTAATAATTTTTCCTTTGATTTCCGGGTCGGTTTCAAATTTCAAAGCCGGAAGAGTGGTAGCGGAAAACGGACGCGAGGTAAGGCCATCCACCATGAGTTTTAAATACACATTAAAATTGGGGAGATTAATCAAATCCGGCTGCATGAATTCCGGCGAAAATTCTTTTTCCAAATATTCCGCATCTCCGGCGCCCACTCGAAAAGTTATCATGGTGCCCACATTGCCAAATACCGCATCCCTAACTTTGGTTGAAACATCCGTCACCAACTGCCCCACATATTGATGGGCAATAATCAAGTTCAGGCGGTATTTGCGGGCTTCGGATAAAATGGAGGCAAAAGAATCCGTAGCAAAGTTCTGAAACTCATCAACGTATAAATAAAAATCTTTACGCTCTTCCTCGGCAATCCGGACGCGCTCCATGGCCGCCAGCTGAACTTTCGTGATGATCATGGCGCCAAGCAACGCCGAGTTATCCTCCCCTACTTTTCCCTTGGAAACATTTACCAATAAAATTTTCCCCTCATTCATGATTTGGGAAACGTTCAAAGAGGACGTTGGCTGGCCGATGATATTCCGAATAAAAGACGTATTTAAAAATTGATTGACCTTGTTTTGAATCGGGACTATGGCTTCATTGCGGAATTGGTCACGCCAGGTCTCATACTCATGCACCCAAAATGACCTCACCACCGGGTCTTTCACGTTTGACACAATTTTTTGGCGATAGTCCTTGTCCACTAAAAGACGCGGAACCCCAAGCAGCGTAGTGCCAGGCGTATCCAAAAGCGCCATGATGCAGTTTTGCAAAATGTATTCCATGCGCGCAGACCAGACATTGGCCCAAATTTTGGTGAAAATTCCCAGAAGATCGGATACCACCAGATGCTTATATTTCATATCCGGAACTTCAAGCACATTAAAGCCGATGGGATATTCCGCATCCACCGGATTAAAATAAACCACATCATTGGTGCGCTCCGCCGGAATATGCTCTAAAACATCCTCCACGAATTCGCCGTGCGGATCAATAATTCCCACTCCGCTACCATTGCGAATATCCTGCAAAACCATATTTTTAATCAAGGTGGTTTTGCCGGTGCCGGTTTTTCCGATTACGTACACATGCTGTCTGCGGTCTTTGGTCTGTATGCCAAAAATCCGATCCTTCCCGCGAAAGTTCGTTTTAGCGATAAACGCAATGTCTTGATTTAACTTTCCAACTGCCATTTATCTATTATACCACAATTTTTAACACAAAACCAGCGGAGTTTTCACGCCGCCGAATCCTACACCACTTCTTGTAAATAGCATGCTTCGCAGTAAATATTTTTCTCTGGGCGATCCGGAGTATAGGGCGTATGCATTATTTTCCCGCATTTGGCGCAGGGACGGTCGTAAAATTCCAGCGCAATGGTTCCGAATTTTTTACGCTTATCCGCCAGCCGGACGCTAAAATGATACCATGGAAGAGGCAAGTCATATTTTCGATAAAATTCCAATTCCGATTTAATATATTTGAATTTCTTCTTGTGGACGCTATCCCAAATAATTTTATCCAAAATTTCATCACCAACTTCTTTTATATCACACGGAAGATCTTTTACATCCATCATATCTCCCTCCGCCTCCTGCAATGTTTCAGGAATTATTTCCGTATGATAACCGTAACGCGCCGCAATTTCTATGTCATCATATCCCTTATAGGCCGTGGCGTATGAAATGTTATATGGAACCGATGCCAGTTCCGGCGGAAAGAATTCGCCGTATTCCCCGTCGCGCAGCATCTTTGTTTTTATCGCATCCACCAGCGCCCAATAATCTTTTTCACTATATTGCGTATTGAAAATGCAAAATGATTTATTTTTGAGTCCCACGCATCCGAAACAATCGCGGCAGTTGATGCAAAAATCGCAATACTCAACATCCCGGCTCATATCGGTACCATGGGAAAATTTCATGCCATAGTTTTTCACGCCCCCGTATGATTCATATGAATATTCGGTTTCCGATCCACCCACAACATCATACAAATCTCGAGCTTTCACGCTGTACACAGAATACGCCGTATTCTCGCTTCCTATCATATAAAAGCAGGAGAAACAATTCTTGGAATTTTTAATGTAGTCGCCTGTACTGGCAAAAGCGCGTTCATTATGATTTTCTTTTCGGATCGCACTGCTTGCCATTTCAGAAAACCTTCTTTTCCATTCCTCCAATACATCGCGATCCCCAAGGCGAATCGCGCGTATCTTTTCTTCATAGGCCTCTTTGGACAAGGGCTTATTCAGAAAATAATATTTTTTATGCCGCAAATTCACGCATCCGAAACAATGTTCGCAGTTCCGACAATCATATAAAAACGCGCTATCCAGACAATCACGCGCGTATTCCACAAAAAAACAGTTATATAGCTTGGAACTCTCAAAACACTGATAGCAATTGTCGGAATTAAACGTCGCAAAACAATCAATACAATTTCGCGAACTCATTAATAAAAGACTATAGGCGCTATCCTCGGCTTGCAGAGAATCAAATACCAGATAACAATTTTTAAGATAACTGGAGGTATTCGTATAATCGCTATTCACGCTCGTATTATCCACCGATAAACTAGGACGCGGGACTTCAAGCTGTAATTTCCGGAATTGTTCAAAAAAACTGCGTCCGGGTTCATAGAATTTCGCATATTCCATCGGATTCCATTCTTCGCCGAACCAAGTTCTGTGCTCATATACCTTAAAGGGGGTGGACGGAGGATACTGCGAAATTATTGCTTTTCCCGAGCATGCGGAAGTAATTCTAAAAAGATTATAACCATTGCCAAACGCTAATTTGCGTCGAATCCGTTCTTTTGGCAAGAGTGTGGGTAAGGGCACCCGGATTTTTTTGTAAAATTCAATATCCTCCGGCCGCACGTAAAATTTCTCTCCCGAAAACCGGCAGATCCGCCACTGCCCGCCTTTTTCATCCAATTCCAGTTTCGCAAAATATTCAGCCAGCGCCTTGTCAAATTGTAGAGTTTTGGACATAAATTATACTTTAAGAAAAATCCAAAGATGTTTAATAAAATTCATACTAAAAACCTAATTTAAAAGTTGGATCAGACATTTGCCGCCAATCGTCGCAAGATAGCGCGGTACTAATTCATTCAACACGGATGGATACTCCTCCATATCCTTTTTAAATGCTTTTACGGCAATCATGGTCTGCGTCGCCGCCACCAGAAAATCTTCTTGACATTTTTTAGTGCTTACATTGGTTAAACTTGCAGCGCCAATATCATGAAGAATTCTGCCTATAGCGTTTTCCTCTGTATAAAGTTTAACCGGATTTGTTGGAACGAGTCGCAGCACTTCAATAGCTTTTATCTCTGCGCACGGTTGATTTACACTTTTAATATGCGCTCGAGTGTATTCGGCGAAAAGTAATTTTGTTTTGTTTGGTTGAAAATAGTAGTTATTCTTTACCTTTTCGGCAATTTCTTGATTCTTGCTTTCTTCTTCGCCTACAATTTCTTTCAATACATCTTGATCTCCACTAGCAAGTGCGTCCATCATCCAGGATGACATGTGATACTCTGCCTTGAACGAATTTATAAGACCGTCCTCGTTTTT
>LCKU01000037.1:5981-15082 GCA_001001625.1 Parcubacteria group bacterium GW2011_GWA2_45_30
GCTTGAGATTCCTGAATTTTTTGACCTATTTTTACTGAGTTTAGAACTTCTTCCATCGCCTCTTTATCTCTTCCTTGATTGGCTAAATATACGGCGCGTATTGCGCTCAAACGCGCCATTTTACGCCAAACGTTCATATTTGGCAAAATTATATTCGGCGAAATATTTAACGGATCGGCAACGACGGGATCCTGGAATTTTGGCTTAATCGCTGCTTCAGAAAAGTATTCAAATGACTTTGAATTCATGGAAATAATCTCCTCCACGAGTTTATCGTCCCAAATTTTTCCGGAAACCATATCTATTATTTCACCTGATTTCCCTTTCGGTTCATAAATAGCTTTGTCCAGTTTAATCAAATCAAAATACGCATTTTCACTATCCGCTATAACAACTTTTTTTAACTGCAAATCAACATCATTTATCGGCGCGATGTCCTCTGCAAATAAATTTAAAATACTTGGAATAAAAATAATTACGGCGATTGTGATAATAACAATTCCGACTAATAACAAAAGGATTTTCTGCCAACCGCGTATTTTGAGAGGCGGCAAAGTAACAGTTTTAGGATTCGTTGAATCAATAACGTCCATAAATTTTAAACTATTGTTGGTTTCCACCGGAGGCGGATACATTAAGTAAACCAGTAAGCGACCGATGCGATCGAGATATTTTGTGCAGAGCGACAATGGGAGGTCTGATTTGCTTGGTTCTCCGCCCGAGGCGGAGAAAATCAGACCGACCCTTAGTGAGGCCTCCGCTGGAGAGGCCGAATCGTGTCGCGATGCACAAAATATTGAGATATCGTATTACCGAGCGAATCATATCATTGGCTCTCCTCCCCCTTTCGTTTCCTCGTTCTTTTCTGCTTTTACCAGCGCCGGGGCTTCTTTTTCTTTTTCCTTTTCGCTCTCTTTTCCCTCCCCTCCTTTTCCAAAAAGCAATTCTTCCTGCTCTTTTTTGAGCATCTGCTTCACCTCCTCCGCCCCCATGGAATATTTTTTGCGCGACGCATTGATAATCCGCTCTTTATACGAGGCATGCGGCGCCGGAAGCACTTTTAAGGTCTCAGCGGAAAACGGATCGTATGTTTCACCGTCAATAGTTTCTTTGATATAAAACTCCTGCATGCCCAAATTTATCATGTCTTTGGCCTTAAAAACCGGGGTCATTTCCGCTTCCATCTGCACTGCGTCCTCGCCTCCCACCCGGAATATCACCAGGGTTGCAGTATTTCCCAAAACCGTAGCCAGCACCTCGGGCAGGAGCTGGGCGGTATATTGGTGCGCAACCGTAATATTAACCCCGTATTTTCGCGCCTCGGAAAAAAGATTGACGAAGGAATCGGTAACAAGATTATGAAACTCATCCGCATAAAGATAAAAATCTTGACGCTTGGCTTCGGGAATTTTAGCGCGCGCCATGCCGGCCTGCTTGATTTTGGTAATGAACATGGAGCCGAAAAAACTTGAATTTTCTTCCCCAATTTTTCCTTTAGAAAGATTTATAAGGAAGATTTTATCGTTATTCATGATATCCTCAAAATCAATTTTGTTTTCTTTTTGCGCAAAAATATTGCGAAGTTCAGGAACCGAAAGAAATTGGCCAAGCTTGTTGACCAAAGGAATGATCGCATCTGTATCGAATTTCTCGGACCAATCCGCAAACTCCACCGCAAAAAAGCGCTTCACCATATCATCGGTTATATATTCGATGACCTTCTGACGATATGGCCTATCGGTAAGCATGGAAATCATACCGCGCATGGTGGCCTCCGGATAATCAAGCAAGGCCAGCGTAGTAAAACGGAACACATGCTCCAGACGCGGCGTCCAGTTGGCGCCGAATTGCTTTTCCATTACTTCAATCAATCCCTGCGCCATCTGATGTTTAAGTTCCGGCGGAACTTTTTCAATTGGATTGAAAGATACCGGCCAATCCATATCCGAAGGATCAACCAGCACCACGTCGTCAATCCGTTCCTCCGGAATATAATCCAAAATTGCTTCGATCACATCGCCGTGCGGATCAATAAAACAAAGTCCGTGGCCATAGGCAATGTCCTGGCGCACCAAAAGTTCCAAAAACTTTGATTTCCCCACCCCGGATTTTCCAACAATATACACATGGCGCCGGCGATCCACCCGCTTAATGCCAAATACGTATTTTTTGGCCTCTAACGGCGCCTCGTAATTCGTGCGACCAATAAAAGAAACCTCCCGCGGGTCAATCTGCTGATACACCGGGAGTTCGGGCGGCGGCGGCGCGTATTTGGCTAAATGTATTCGTCCTTCTTTGGCCATGATATACGAATAATAACAGATTAGTTACATCTATACTATAGATAACTTGACCTTAAATTCCCGCCATCCTTAATCCGCGTTAATCTTATGCTTACGCGCGACCGCGCGTAAGCATAAGATTGACTGTTACATTAACTACTGTATTATATTAAATTTTTGCCGCCAATGCAATGCAGTATCAACCGATTCAGCAATAATTTTGCGCACATACGAACGAGCTTGATAAAGTTCAATAATAAAATCGATTTCATCATCGCACGGGTAAGGATGGATGAAGACGCTTTTTTGTAATTCTTTCAAGCCAAGACGACGAAATTGAAAACGAAGCGCATCGCGAATTTTTTTCTTGGATTCCGGCACATCAAAAATGATTATTCGCCATTTGCCATCCCATCGTTTCGGCGCAGTAATTCGCATCTCATCAAGTTTATACGTAAGCGCTCGCTGCCTTCCCTCTTCTGAAAGCACAAGTGTCACCGAGCCGTCTTTTTGCTCATGCGCTGTTACTAATTTAGATTGATATAGCCTACGTATGGATTGCCAAAGCGATTCACGATTTATCTTGCGCCAATCACTACCGATAAGTTTAAGAATGCGAAAATAGCGCCGCGGAGTTCCAGAAAGCCCCAGCGCCAATCCGCCTAAGAGTAGAAGCATGATTTTCCTTTGAATTGTTCCGGGTCCTTTTGCCATACTTATTGGTGATACCTCATACTCTCACTATCTTATGCTTATCCGCGACCGCATATAAGCATAAGGTTGAAATAATATTTTTTATAATAGCACGGGACAGGAGGAAATATAAATATTGCATCTCCTCATAATACAACCTCCGCATTATAACAACTTTCGTCCCGCCCCAATTCCGTACGAAGTCAGCAGTAAAATTAGGGTTATCTCGCGGTTTTTGGCGCGTAACTTGTTTCAAACTCGTTGGGGCAGGAGCTTGAGCCATGAAAATGAGCGGCAGTATTTTTATACATTTCATTCTCTGATGTTTGGCCGCCGCACACGCATCGGCGCGAATAAAAAATCGCTTTGTTTCTTTGGCTGATACGCGCCTCGTGCCGACAGTCAATACAGGTTCGCGGCGCCGGAATTCCTTCTTTTTTCAAAAATTCCAATTCGGAATGTATAAGGCGATATGCCCGTCTGCAACTTGCACATTGAATTACTTCTTTTAGAATATCATCACCAATATCATAAATTGAATCCGGAATTTTATCAGCAGTCATTGTTATTTCATATTCGCGCCTTGTTGGTTCTTGCCATCTAAATCCGGCTTTCTCTACCTCCTCTTTCGTGAGAGGAAAATGTTCAATGGCAATAGTTTGATTATAGGCAAACGGAGAAAATTCCGGCGGAAAAAATTCGCCGTATTTATATATTATCTTTCGAATTTCGTGCTTCGAATTTCGGATTTCAGAGGTGTACGGCATCTCATCCATATGCTTAATAATTTTTTCTCGCAGATTATTAAATTCCTCTTTCGTGTATTGCTTGTTTAAAATACAAAATTCTTTTTTCCGTAAACCAACACATCCGAAAAGATTGGACGAAGATGTACAAAACATTGAATATTCCATATCCCGCACATCAGGCCAGCATTCCGCGCAAAATTTCAAATTATAAACCTTTCCCCAGCCCGACGTGGCATCTTCATAGGATAATTCCATGCCGTTTCCGCCAACCGTTATATCCATTAAGTCCTTGGACGGGGGCAGCTGAATATATTGCACATATTTCAAGTCCTCGCCTTCGCGCACCAGATACCCATGATATACATTTTTAGAATGAGTTACGTATTCCCCGGATGAGTTTAAATTCTTAATCCCTTCAATATATTTATTCGGAAATTTATGCCACAAACTTTTGGCTTGATTTCTAATTTTTTCAAGCTCAATCCGCGAATCAAGCCGGAATGATTTTATTTTCTTCGCATATTCTTCCTGCGCATATGGCACATTGAATATATGATACTGCTTATTCCGCAAATTTTCATAACATCTTTCACATTTTGCAATATGCGAATTGTCAAAACAAAAAAATGATTTATCAACGGCGTTTCCGTAAGCCGAGTCCTCACTGTAATTTGAATTAAAAAGCAAATAGCAATTTTTCACATAGCTCGCATTTGCGGAATAATCGCTGTTCACCATCCCCAATACATCCCGGCTGTATCGCGGCACTACTTTGGACAACTCTAAAAATTGTTCAAAAAACGACCGCGAGAAATCATATTCTCTCCCATATTCTCGGGCGTCCCAATCATCCGACCACCATTCTTTTTCATCATAAACCGTAACCCCGGCTTCCGACGGATACAGCGATAAAATTTCTTTGCCGGATTTCGCGCTTTTTATGCGAAAAAGCTTGCGCTCATTTCTAAACATCATCCTCCGCACCATCCTGCACTCCGGACACCAGGTCGGCGGCGGGACATGGATTTTCTCGTAAAACACAAAATCTTCCAGTTCTATCCGGAAGTTTTGCTTGCAATTCTGACATACTCTTGATTCCTGATTCATGATTCCTGCTTCTATTTCTTAAGCTCCGCTTCAATTATGGCTTCAAATTGTGCGTAGGGAAGGGCACCGGAAACCAAACGGCCGTTTACGAATGTGCCGGGAGTGCCGGTAACTCCAGCGGCCTGGCCGTCGGCTAAATCCTTGGCAACTTCATCCATATATTTGCCGGAATCAAGACACTGATTGAATTGCGCTATATCCAATCCAATCTCGTCGGCCCATTTTTTTATATTCTCATTGCTTAACTGCTGTTGACGGCTATACAAAATATCATGATATTGCCAAAATTTTTCCTGCTCATCCGCGCACTCCCCGGCCTCGGCCGCCTTTTGCGCAAACTGATGGATGGAGGAGAGCGGAAAATCGCGATACACGAATTTTACTTTTCCGGTCTTTACATATTTTTCCTTAATTTGCGGTAAGGTCTCGCTAAACATCCGAGCGCAAAATGGACACTGAAAATCGGCAAATTCCACCATAGTAACCGGGGCGCTTGGATTGCCGAGTGCGGGGTCGTCGTCGGCCAAATCTCCAAGAACCTGCGCGGATGAAGCGCTCTCTCCGGCTGCCGCCATCTTTTTCAGCTGGGGCACAGCCATCCCTCCGCGATTTGAATAAACAACCGCAAACGCAATTAAAGCGCCGGCAACGATAATCGCGGCGGGAATAAAAAATGTATTTTCTTTTTTATCGCCTGATTTTATCTCGCTTTGTGATTCAAGTTCATCCATAAAGTTATATAAAATTCTAAATTCGAAGCACGAAATTCGAAACCGACCGCAGGTCGTCCTAAGCAAAGCGAAGGAACTCACAAGTTCCTTCAGTCGCTTTGCTCTTTCAGGATGACTAGTTTTGACGAGTCAGTTTCGGATTTAGAATTTAGGATTTCGGATTTAATTAATAATAATGTGTTCATGCTATCACAGGAATAGTCCCGATGTCAAATCTAAAATCCTTTAATTGCTCGGTATATTCCCCAACCGGCGTTCGGGTTTCAATTAATTTTGCTAAAATCGGTTTATCCGGAAAACGATTGATAAGCGCAGCGCCGCAAAGGATTCCATCCTTAATAAAAAATCGCTCATATTGCCGATGCGGCATATCAATGCGGACAACGCTTTCCGTGCCCTCTTCGCCACCCTCGCCCAACAGCGTAATGTGAAATCCCAAATTTGTTATGGAATAAGAAGGCACGCGCCGGAACGCCTCGCGTTTCCCGACCATATTCAATCCTGCCCGCTTGCCCTGTAAAAAGGCATTGGTCCAGGTTCCGACCACGTGATACTTGCCCAAAATTACATCATTAAACTCCGCCACGTCTCCGGCGGCATATATTCCCTCGGCATTCGTTTCCAAAAATTCATTGGTCTTTACGCCTGATTTTCCGCATTCTATTCCGGATCCATGCAAAAACCCTATATTTCGTTCAATGCCAATGCCAAACGCGATGGCATCGCATTTAATCTCGCGATATGTGCTGGTTATTACCTTAAGCCCGCCGTCTTTGGGCTCGGCCGACTCTATGGTGGTATTATATTGCGCGTCAATGCCATGCGCCCGGAAATTAGCATGCAGCAATTCGGCTCCGGCCGGATCAAAAAATTCGTGCAAAAAATGGGGGCCACGCACCAAAATCGCAGGAGGGGTCTTGTGAACAACAAAAATTTCGCTAAATTCAAGACCAATAAAGGATGCCCCTACCACAACCGGGCTCGTGATTTTATATAAATTCTTAAAAAGCCGATCAGCATCCTCAATGGTCTGCAGACGATATGAAAATTCGCCCCGCAATTCTTCCGGAATACTTTTTGCCCGGCCGCCGCTGGCGATTAGAAGTTTTTTAAACCCCAGAATGGCGCGGTTTGCCAACCCGATCTCTCCGTGTTTAGCATCAATAAATGAAACCTCCTGTGCCAAGCGCAAATCAATGCCTTTTTGGGTAAATTGATGTTCACTGCGCAAAAAAAGCTGTTCACGCCTGATTTTTCGCTTCAAGTAGCCGGGCAACATGACGCGCGAATATGGGGGATGCGGTTCCTCCGAAACAATGGCGATAGTCGCCGCCGGATCTTCTTCCCGAATAGTTTCAGCCGCAGTTACGCCCGCGATGCCGCCGCCTATAATTAAATAGTCATAACGCATTTTTCAAGTATAACATTTTATCGTTTTATTAGAAATTTGGAATTAGGATTTAGAAATTGATAAATCTAAAAGCCGGGCTATGCCCGGCTTTTAGATTTACCTAGATCCGTATCCTCCTCGTCCGCGGAATTCGCCGCGGGGATTCGGATTTTTCTGACGGAAACAATCTTTACAGAAGACATCGCGTCCCGCTGTAGGAGGGAACGGAACCGTTCCCTGATTGCCGCACTGGGAACAGGTGATGTCGTATTTGGGACGATCATCCTGAAATCCCTGTTGATTTTGAAAAGCCACTATACTATACACGAATAATCGACGAATTTCTGAACGAATCTTAACGAATTATATTCGTTTATATTCGCTAATCTTATTCGTTTTTTATTCGCGTCTTCTTATGTTTCGACTCTCGCTCCTCTTAAAACTTTATCCTCCCAACTTTTTGCAGCCGTGCTCTATTTGCTGTAGGATTTCGTATACCTTTAGCGTCTTACTTTTAATAAGCAGAAACTCCAGATGCAAAAAGTTGGGAGTATGAATGGCCTTTCAGCACCATCAGAAATGATGATAGATAAGACCTATTTTGTTTTAATACTAAGCTTATATATTACAGTATAGCATTTCTGTATAAACAATGCAATACCCAGGTATTAACAATTGAATTACTATAAGTATCAATAAAAACCGCGCAACGCGGCTACCTTGAGAAAACCCTTGAAACAATAATACCGAGCGGACTAAAAAATGTTTGCCACATCGCGATAGGTGATCAAAATCATGAGAAAAACGAACAACACAAACCCCACGGCATGCACCGCATTTTCTATACGCGGACTGACCCGGCTGCCTTTGATTTTCTCAATCGCCAAAAAAAGCACCCGGCCCCCATCCAGCGCCGGAATCGGCAAGAAATTTAAAATCGCCAAATTAACCGACAAAATCCCGACAAACTGGATAAAATACGTAAATCCGAGAGAACGCGTATCATCGGCCATAAAGAAAATCCCCACCGGACCCGAAACCGCAACCGGCGCCCGGCCGGATACCGCAAGTTCGCGTATCAGTTCCCAAAAACCCAACACTATCGCGCTCACTGTTCTAACAAGTACTCTCCCTCCTTCAATCGGCGCCAAGTACCATGGTGTCTTCACAAATTCAATCCGGCCCAGCGCCACGCCGATTGGCCCCTCGCCCTCGGGTATATTCACACGCGGCTTCAGCGTAACCTCGCGGATTTCTTCGCCCCGGCGAAGCGCCATAGTGATTTCCTCGCCCCTGTACGCATCCACAAAATCGCGCACATCATCTTTTGATTCAATACGCAACGAGATGTCACGCGCCCGCATCTCTAAAATCATATCGCCAAATTTAATTCCGGCCTTATCCGCAGGAGAATCAGGCATGATGCCAATTATGGACACAGGAATACCGGACACATTTTCACCCTCGGCCAGACGGGGAACACCCGCCACGCTCCCCGCGCTAAAAAACACCCAAGCCAGCACCAGATTCATGAATACACCGGCGCCCAAAATCACGAATCTTTGCCAAGCCGGGCGCGAAATAAAACTATCCTGATCTCCCTCCCCTTCTCCGTGCTCTCCAAAAATTTTTACGAATCCACCGAAAGGCAGAAGATTGAAAGAATAAGTAATGCCGTTTTTGACGCGAGAAAAAACTTTAGGCGGAAACCCGAATCCGAATTCCTCAACTTTAATGCCAAGGCGCCGCGCCGAATAAAAATGCCCCCACTCGTGAACAAGAATAAGAATGCTTATTACAATTATAATTAAAAATAGTGTGACCATTGATGAAACATTTTTTTATAATTTTTGCTTCATATGAAGCAAAAATTCCGTATTCCCCTCCCCTCCTTTTATCGGCGACTCCATTTGTCTGATTATATCCCATCCGGTATCTTTTGCCCAGACGGTAAAATTATGAAGTAGCTTTTCGCGTTCCGCATCATTGATTACTATGCCGTGACGCAAAATTTTTGGATCGCGGGTTTGATATTGGGGTTTGAAAAGCACAACCACCGCACCTTCTTCTTTAATAATCCGCTTTACTGATGGCAAAATGTTTTCCAGCGGAATAAGCGATATATCTATTACAGCGATATCAATTTTTT
>LCKU01000038.1 GCA_001001625.1 Parcubacteria group bacterium GW2011_GWA2_45_30
TTGTAAATTTGAAACTATATTAGAAATCGTGCAGCTGTATTTTTGGCTAAACGCCCTGCTGCCGGGCGAGCGAAGCGCGATTTGAAGATACGCTCCAATGTTTCCGCACATATTAATTCCCGCCAGCCGGTTGAGAAATTCACCCAGAGTAAGATCCAATTGCCTTTGCAGTTCGCCGGTTAAATTCTGTATAAAATTTCCGCCGCCGCCCTGAATCCAGGAAACCACTGAATTGGTCATGGCGCGCAGGATGGCATTGGATGCGGCTTTCAGAGCCACATCCAGAAAGTTTTCTTTGATGCATTCAATATCCAAAATGAAGCAAGCTGTGGGTGGTTTGACAATTGGCACCAGGGCCTGCGCTTTTTGCGGAACAACTAAAATCGCGGCAGGAATTAGGATGGAAGGAAGGAGTAACGCGAAAATAAGAAGACCGGAAAGGTTTTTTTGTAAATTTTGCCAGGTTTTTTTTGTGGATAGATGGCTTGACATGGGTTTATAAATTTGCTATATTGCAGATAAGTGGTGGGAGTTCATATATCATGGACTTTCCGCTTGTCAGCAAAGGGGGTTCTTGAAAAAGATCCCTTTTTGTTTTAGGGTGATCTCGTGGATCCGGGTCCGTGATGTATGTAGTAACATCCCGCCATTGACAAGCGGAGAAGCGGGTGCAAATCCCGCCGGATTGTGGTTGTTGTATAAGTAACGGATAAAGTAACACCGCTTTGTCGTCCTCGCTGAATGTTATTCCGCGCGCTTTCAGCCATTCGGGAATTGTTACGGTGTGAAACTCGGTTGCTTCGCGCCGCATTTTAATGCGGGCCGACATCACCACCAGAGCATATACCGCATCTTTGGGATCTGTGGCTTGGATCAGTTTTATTTGTTCGGTTCCTTTTCGCGCGTACCAAAGTTCTTGTTTATGAAATGTGGCGATGGTGCGGGGCGCGGGGAGTTTTTTCAAGTCCCCGGCGATATTTTCCCGCGCCTCAATAATCGGCGTTATGGCATCCAAGGGGCCACGGCTTTCTTCTTCCAGCGCATTTGCCAAAAATTCCATTTCGTCCGCGTCCTGCAAAGACGGCACATATTTTTCATAAATTCCGGCGACTGAATTGAAATAATTTTTTATAGCCGCATCGTTTGAATCATTATTTATGATGATTTCCGAATCCGGGATTGATTTTTCGGAAAACGGTTCATAAGGCGAAAGTTTTTGGATATAGGAAACGAACTCATCGCTGAATTTCTGGTCTGCTCCGGGTTTAAGCAGGGTTTGCAATCCGTCCAGACCCCCGCTGCCCAGAAACTTTTGCACAAAATAATCGGTCAGGTTTACATTTTTTTGCGCGGCTTCTTGCAGGAGCTCGGCGGCCGGCGCGGTTTCCGCTTCGGATCCGGCCGAATCAATTTTCTCCGGTTCGGCTAATTTGTCTCCTGGCCCGGCTTTCAACGGGTCGCGATTTTTAGCAATCTCCTCGCCGTCGGGCGTTCCGTCCCCGTCCGTATCTGATTTTTGCGGATCGGTTTTGTAAAAAATTTCTTCCCAGTCCTTCAGGCCGTCTTCGTCCGAGTCCTTGGCGAGTTTAGTCGGTTTTTCGGTTTGTTTCCCGGCCTCAATTCGCGTATCGGAAAGGTCGGTAAGGCGGGAGGTAAATTGCGGTCCGATTAGCGCGTAAATTCCAACTGTTCCAAGTATCAGCACGATTGTGGATAAGTATGCGGCATGCATTCAGTCGCGTGTTTGAGCTATTATGAGAGTGAAACACCCAAATGTTATTGGCTGAACACGTTGAAGTCGTACATTGAGGTAGTCCTTTCCTTCGACAGGCTTAGGATAAACTACTCGGGGACTATTTATCACTATGCTTTCAAATAAATCCATTATTATCGGAATAGGAGCAATCATTGTACTGGCGATAGTTTTTTTTATATTTATGCCATTTTTTAGGAAAACCGAGGGGGATCGGAATCTGGGGACGCTCCCTAAAACAGGGGAGCGTCCTATCGGAGCTGTTCCCGCATCACGACCTCCGACGTTCACGTCTTCGCCTCTTGAGGCATTAAAGCCGATTCCTGGCGTTATTCCATTGACCACTCCGCTTCTTGTAGATCCGGGAGAGAGGGGTATACCTTCACAGGAAATTGGAGAAATAAAGCCGCCATCTAATCTTTTGTCCATTCCCGAGGCAGTGCAAAAAACTAAGGAAATATACGAAAAAATACAAAGAAATCTTGGAATTTCTCCGCCCGCAACCGGGCCCCTGACGGAAAAACAAATTTTTGACATTATCTGGCCCCCGGAATACGTTACCGGGCTTAGGGGTCTGGAAAATGAAATCAATTGGTATATTTTGCCAAGTGAACGCAGCGCGTTTAAGACCGACGCGGACGTATTTAAATCACTTAAAAATTTACTTATGATATTCCATCAAAATGGATGGATAAGCGACCAAGAATATCCAATTTTTCAAAAAGCGCTGAACGAAACCCTTCCCCATATGATTCAGGAAGAGCGAAAGAATCTTCAGTCCGGCCTGCCACAATCACGGACATTGCCGGGGCAGCAGCAAATCATTGTGGATGGGAATCCAGCGGTTCTCTCGGATGACATATTGAAAGGCCTTTCATATGTACTTAAAGCAGGGGAGCCGACCAACGCCGCCTGGATTCGCGGGGCGGATTGCTATAAAGACGATATTCCGGTATATCCGGTTCCTGGATTCAGCGCGCCAGCGTTTTTTTGCAATGCCGGCCTGCATGTACACTGTGGCCACAGCGGCTGTTTTTTGCATTTTCATAGGGACTGTCTCCCGCATAGCGTAGGATGTCATATTCCTTTAGGGTGCCTTAATTTGGTGTGCAAAGTGTGGCCAAACGCCGTTTGGGATGCGCCGTGGTACCCATTGCCCACGACCATGTGCGGATGCGGATGATGACGAGTATTAAGTACCCAGTATTAAGTATTAAGGTGATAAAAAACGGCACACACCGTTTTTATTTTTCAAATCAGTTTTTCCTTAATATTAAAATACTATATACTTGATATTAATTTTGCCCATTGTTCCAGCGAGAGTTCTTGGGGACGGGCTTTGGGGTTTATTCCAGTTGCGGCAAATGCCGCGGCAATTTTTTGCTTACCCAGTTTTTTTCCGAGAACGCCAAGAAGCATTTTGCGTTTTTGCGAAAAGCCAAGACGCAAAATTTCAAAAAAGTTTTCCATAGATATTTTGTTTTTTTGAAAAAATCCGTCCGATATATCCGATATTGATATAATTGCAGAATCAACTTGGGGTTTTGGATAAAAGCAGTCGGCCGGAACGTCTTTTATAATTTGCGGAGTCCCGTATACCTGGACTGAAAGCGTGAGAAGATTGGCGTGCGGAGGTTTTGCTGTGATGCGTCGCGCAACCTCTTTTTGCACGGTGAGGACAATGCGTTCAGGGCGTGGCTCGCATTCAAGCAGGAGTCGTATAAGCCGCGCGGTTAGGTAATAAGGGATATTAGCGACTACTTTATAGGAATTAGTTTGTAGCTTGTAGTTTGTAGTAATTTCCGATAATTTTTTTAAAATATCACCCTTGATTATTTCAATATTTTTAACTCCATCCTTCTTAAATCTTTGCGTTAAATTTGCGGCTAGATACTCGTCTTTTTCAACGGCAATAACTTTTCCCGCGGTTTTGGCAAGTTCGCGGGTAAGTATCCCGGTCCCCGGGCCGATCTCAAGAACGGTGTCTTTTTGCGACACCTCTGCCGTTTTTCCACCTCCATCAAATGTTCCGGAATTTCGGATAAAAACCGCGAAGGAGGATTTATTTGGATGGAGCCGAATTGGGTGCGCTGGAGCGCATAAGTAAGGAAAATTTGATCTTTGGCGCGGGTAATTCCCACATAGCAGAGCCGCCGCTCTTCTTCCAGATCGGCCGGATTAAACAGTGTGCGCGAATGAGGCAAAATCCCGTCTTCACATCCAGCCAAAAAAACAGCGGAAAATTCAAGGCCTTTAGCCGCATGTAAAGTCATTAGCTGGACGCCGTTTTTGCCTGCCCCGTAGTGAACGCTTTGCGTTCTACTATTGGGGTTTTTTTCTTCCGTTTCTTCCATATCAGACATGAGGGATACGTCTTCCAGAAGCTTTTCGATCCCATTAGGCGGAGAATTTTCGGAGTATTTGGCAGCCAGATTCAAAAGTTCCTTGACGTTTTCCCAGCGTTCATCCGCATTAAGGGCGCTTTCCTCCAGGTATTCTTTATAGCGGACGGAGGCAAGCAGGAATTTAAGAAACGGCATAGCCGGCCTGTTTTTTATTTCCTGGCGCAACTTTTTCATGAGAATATGGAAGTTCTCTAGTGCCGCTAAATTGCCGGTTTTTTGTCCAGCGTTTGCCAGATAAAAAAGCAGGGCGTTTTTGCCAATGCCGCGCGCCGGGACATTGGCAATGCGCTTCAAGCTGAAAAGATCGCGCTCGTTTAAAATATAGCGCAGATACGCTAAAAGATCTTTTACTTCTTTGCGCTGATAAAATCGGATGCCACCCGTGATTTTGTAGGGAATTTTCCGTATGAGCATTTCTTCTTCAAGGGCGCGGGATTGGGCATTGGTGCGGTAAAGCACCGCGATTTCATGATGCCGCACCCCCTCTTTCAACAATTGACTTATTTGTTCGCCTATGAATTCCGCTTCAGCCCGCTCGTTTTCTACTGCGATTACTTTTAACTTTTCTCCACCCGCGCGATCAGTCCATAGATTTTTCTTTTTTTGCAGGCGGTTTTGGGAAATAACGCTTCGCGCCGCATCCAAAATTGCCTGGGTTGAGCGATAGTTCTGGTCAAGTATTATAACTTTGGCATCCGGCCAATCCCTTTCAAAATTTAAAATGTTGCGGTAGTCAGCATTCCTCCATCCGTATATGGCTTGGGCATCATCTCCGACAACCGCAATATTGCGGTATTTGCGGGCCAGCCCCGCTATCAGGACGTATTGGGCGTGATTCGTATCCTGCCATTCATCTACATGAATGTAGCGAAAGCGTTCCTGATATGCCTCTAAAATTTTGGGTTGCAAATCGAAAAGCCGGCAGCATTGCATAAGCAGATCATCAAAGTCCATGGAATTTGATTCCTGCAGGCGCTTTTGGTAAAAGGCATAAGCGCGATGGAGTGTTTTAGGGAAAAGATCGTTTAAGTTCTCGCGCTTCGCATAGTCCTCCGGGCCGACAAGCTCGCTTTTTAGTCCGGATATGGAATTTAGAAGCACGGGCGCGGAGAATTGTTTGGGGTTTATGCCTATTTCTTTCATAACTTCTTTTAGAATTGAGAGCGAATCATCTTCATCGCAGACCGTGAAATTCGGGAAAAACCCAAGTTTGGTCGTGTGATGGCGTAAGATGCGAAGGGCAAAAGCATGGAAAGTTCCGATAAACCCCGTTAGAGGTCCGGCGCCAAAGGCACCGGCAGACGCCATATGGCGTCTTACTTCTAACGGGGTGAACGGCTCTTGTAAAAGTGTATTAACTCGGGTTCTCATTTCATTGGCGGCTTTGTTGGTGAAGGTCACGGCCAGAATATTTTCTGGGGATACCCCCTTTTGGATCAGGTGAGCGATGCGGTGGGTCAAAACCTTGGTCTTTCCGGATCCGGGGCCGGCCAAAATCAAAACCGGACCTTCAGTGGCCTCCGCCGCTTCACGTTGTTTCGGATTTAGATCGTCAATTAGAGGATTTGGCATGTGGATATTATATGCTTGACGCGGGGTTTTGGCGGGGGTATTGTATGGATGAGCCGGATAACGGTTTTTTATTTTGGGATGAAGAATCGCAATCCAGTTGTAAAATAGATGAAATTTGTGATAGGTATGCAACTTTTAAGAGAAGACCGCCAATATTAACATTAAATTAAATTTCAAACCGGCGCAAGCCGGAGTTAAATCAAATAGATTTCCTATATATAAGCCCTTTTTTGAAAAGGGACGAGTTTCTATTTTTTTCATTATGCTTTGCACTATTTCTGTATTTGGATCAGCGAAACAGGCAAACGCCTGGTTTTTGGCCGATATCTGGCGATCAATTGCCAATACACAGGAGGAGCCGGTAGATAGTTTTTCCGGAATCGGATTCAGTGCTATTTCGCTGCCATTTTTGGGAAGTCGGGTGTCACTGGCCGTTCCCTCTCCGGTTTTGGGTAGCGGCGGGCCAGATGAGAACGAGGAATTAACTCCTCTTTTGGTGAGTCAGGAAAGCGCTTTGGTGTCAACAAAAAATCCCCTGGGCACGCTCCCCAATCCTCTACAGGGCGCCATTATTATATATACTGTTCAGTCCGGAGACACGCCGGGCGCCATAGCCGATTATTTTGGAATTTCTTTGAATACGCTTCTTTGGGCCAATAATATCCGAAATTCGAATTTGATTAAAGTCGGGGATGAGCTTATTATTTTGCCCGTATCCGGAGTTAAATATGAAGTGGCAAGCGGCGATACGATTGAGTCCATCGCCAGAAAATTTAAAGGCGATGTGGGCGATATTTTGGGGTTCAACGGATTGGCGCCGGGAGAAATACTTGAGGTAGGATCGGTAATTATAATTCCGGATGGAGAAATCGCATCGGCGGCTCCGCCATCTTCTCCAGCCCAGCGCCCGTTTTCCGTAAGCTCCGGACCAACCGAATATCGCGGATATTATATGCGTCCTATTTTGGGCGGCAGGAAAACGCGCGGAATCCACGGATTTAACGGCGTGGACCTGGCAAATTCTTGCGGATTGCCGGTTTTGGCTGCGGCCGAGGGTACGATTATAGTTGCGCGAAATTCGGGTTGGAACGGTGGTTACGGCAAATATGTGGTAATTACTCATTCGAATGGAACCCAGACGCTCTATTCTCATTTGCAATCAATTTTGGGCCGGGTTGGCCAGCGCCTGGCTCAAGGATCCCAGTTTGCTACCATCGGCTCTACCGGAAATTCCACCGGTTGCCACGTGCATTTTGAAGTGAGAGGGGCTAAAAATCCCTTCTAACGTGGATCAAGAAGCATGAACCACGAATCAAGAAAACGTCTACTGGCGGTGAAATGAGCCGCCATTTTTATACCCTGATTCATGCTTCCTGCTTCATGATTCTTGGCGGGGGCGGTATTGTAGGGCCTCGGAAATATGATCCGACAGAATGTCGGCCGAGCCGGCAAGGTCGGCAATAGTGCGAGATACCTTTAACAACCGGTGATAGGCGCGGGCTGAAAGCTGATGTCGTTCGTGAGCCATGCGCAAGACCGGACGCAGTGAATCCCCGACGGGAATAAATTGCTTGAGTTCTTTTAATCCCATCTCGGAGTTGGTTGTGATGGAAAGCGCGTGAAAGCGCTTTTTTTGTATGGCGCGCGCCTGCGCAACCCGGCCGCGCACATTTTCTGATGATTCTCCTCCTGCACCCTCCAATTTTTCAAAAGACAAAGCCGGAACCTCGAGATGCAGATCCATGCGGTCGCGTAATGGCCCCGATATTTTTTTAGTATAGCGAAGCGCAGAGCCGGGGCTACATGTGCATTCGCGCGCCGGATTTCCCAAGTTACCGCAAGGACAGGGATTCATGGCTGCTACCAGCAGGAAATTCGCGGGAAAAGTTACCACGCCCTGCGCGCGCGATACGGTAATGGTGCGCTCTTCCAGGGGTTGGCGTAGCGCCTCAATAACGCGACGGTCAAATTCCGGAAATTCATCCAGAAATAAAACGCCGCGGTGCGCCAGCGTTGCCTCTCCCGGATGCGGCGACGCGCCGCCGCCGATTACGGCAACGTGCGAAGATGTGTGGTGCGGGTTGCGAAAGGGTCGGGAAGATACAAAGGGTCGGGCGCGGTCCAATAGCCCGGCAATGCTGTAAATTTTTGAGACCTCCAGCGCTTCGGAAAATGATAAAGGCGGAAGAATTGAGGCAATCGCGCGCGCCAGTATGGTTTTGCCCGTGCCCGGGGGGCCGGACATTAGGACATTGTGTCCTCCGGCTGCCGCAATCTCCAGCGCCCGCTTGGCTGTTTCCTGTCCCTTGATGTCTTTTAAATCAAAATCCGCAGCTCCAGTTGTGAAAATGTCATCGGGCGCAGGAACTTTTTCCGGCGTACGCCGTCCGGAAAGGCATTCAATCGCTTCCGAAAGCGATTCAATTTCATATACGTTAAGCTCTTTGGCTAAGGCGGCCTCTTCCCCGTTGCCTTTGGGAATGAAAAGCGCGGTAAATCCTGCGGTTTGCGCGGCCAGGGCCGAGGGAAGTACTCCGGAAACCGGACGTAACGCGCCATCCAGTCCAAGTTCGCCCAAAAATATTTTTCCTGACGGGTCAAATGTAATTTGTCCGGATGCTAAAAGATACCCGAGCGCAATCGGCAAATCAAAAGCCGGCCCTTCTTTTTTAATGTCGGCCGGCGCCAAATTGACGATTACCCGCTGGCTTTTTTTGTGCGGGGCAAGCGCGCCGAGATTCCGGATGGCCGCGCTGATTCGCTCGCGCGATTCCTGCACCTCTTTGTCCGCAAGGCCCACAATGGAAAAAATATGGAGTCCGGGA
>LCKU01000039.1 GCA_001001625.1 Parcubacteria group bacterium GW2011_GWA2_45_30
ACCAGATACCGGATCATATTAAAGATGTAGGAGATGATATTATCAATAAAGTCATTGAATGCGCTCATAATATCGGGACATCCGATGTCCCAAAGTGTAACGAGCAGTGTACCGAGGCCTTTAAGATTATCCCCCAAGAGCTTGCCTTTTATCGTAAAATGAGTATTCCCTTACCCCGTTTATGCCCCAACTGCCGGCATTATCAGAGAATCAAACAAAGAAACCCCTTGAAACTGTGGCATAGGAAGTGCATGTGCGGAGGAGCGCAAGGTAATCCTTCGACAGGCTCAGGACATTCCTATCGGAATGCCGCCACTCATATCCATGGCGAGCATCCCTGCCCCAATGAGTTTGAGACAAGTTACGCGCCAAAAAGGCCGGAGATAGTGTATTGCGAAGCGTGCTACAATTCTGAAGTTGTATAATGAAAGCACGCGGAGTCCCGTACCAATTTGGAGAAATACCCGGATTAACGTCTGACGGAGCCGTAGGCGACACCGCGGAAAACCCCACATATTGCACGGAGTTAAAATGAAATTGGTGTGGGATGAACAATGCTATAATGCGGAAGTTGTATAAATAAAAACAGTTACCTTATGCTTACTAGCGACCGCTGGTAAGCATAAGGTTATAGGATATCGTATAAAAATAAAAGTGGATGGCTTTCTTCTTGTAAAGAGAGCAGTTTTTGTTACTATAAGAGGTATATGGCTTATAAAAATAAGCGGAAAAATGGGCGGGATACGGATGGACGTAAGCCGGAAGCTGGAAGCCGTAAGCTGGATTTTGCGCGAGCTTGGCATGCGGATCTGCATCCGGAAACCAAAAAAAGCATTGCGGCGGTATTTTTTTTCATTATCGCGGTTATTTTTGCTTTAAGTTACATTGGCAAAGGCGGGGCAGTGGGCGGAGCGTTGTATCGCGTGCTTTATTTTCTTATTGGTTCCGGTTATTTTTTTGCGCCCTTGAGCATGCTTTTAATCGGATTTTCTTTAATCCGGACGCGGCATGAGCGCATTTTTGGCGCAACCGTTGCCGGGGGATTTATATTCCTGGTTTCCATCCTTTCACTTTTTGAAATTTTATTCAGCGATCACTCTGGAGGATTTATCGGGCGCGCAGCTGGCGGCACGCTTTTTCGCTTATTTGATTTTTGGGCAAGTTTGATTATAAGCATCGGAATCTTGGCAATTTCATTCTTGCTGACTTTTAATATTCCGATTTGGCGCAGGAAAGAAGAAATTGAAGAAGAAGAGGAAGATGACAAAAAAATAGATGGTTCGACTTCGCTTACCATAAATTCCGAGGGTCTGGTGGCAACCCTAAAAGAAGCGCTTAAAGAAATTCGGGGAGGGGGAGAGGCCTCGGAAATTCGCCAAGCCATTCCGGATGCGCCGTCTAAAACCACCATAACCGAAGAACGGCATGATGGAGAAAATCAGACATCGCATCCATTGGCCGATTCCCGCAAAGATGAAGCACTCATCCCGCTTCGCAAAATTGCCAAAAAATTTAATTATAAAAAACCGCCGGTGGAACTTTTGCAGGGGGATCGCGGCACCCCCTCATCGGGCGACATAAAAGCCAATGCCAACATCATCAAACGGACTCTGGAAAATTTTGGGATTGACGTGGAAATGGGTGAAGTATCGGTGGGGCCTACGGTTACGCAATACACGCTTCGTCCGGCCGAGGGTGTAAAACTTGCGCGGATCATTGCGCTGCATAATGACTTGTCGCTGGCTCTGGCCGCGCATCCTATAAGAATTGAAGCCCCGATTCCCGGCAGATCGCTCGTAGGAATTGAAGTGCCGAATCGTTCTATTGCCTTGGTGGGATTGAAAGCGCTTCTGGAGCATAAAATTTTTCAGGATTTGACTCAGCCCCTGCTGTTGGCCATAGGCCGCGATGTGTCTGGTGGCCCGGTATTTGCCGATTTGTCCAAAATGCCGCATCTTTTGATTGCCGGCGCAACCGGAGCAGGCAAATCAGTTTGCATCCATACGATTTTGGCCTCATTTCTTTATCGCAATCCGCCCGAGATTTTGCGATTTATCCTGGTGGATCCCAAGCGGGTTGAACTTTCCATTTATAATGATATTCCGCATCTTTTAACTCCGGTTATCACTGATCCGAAAAAAACCATACAAGCCTTGCGTTGGGCAACCAAAGAAATGGACCGAAGGTATGAGTTGCTTTCGCAAAGCCATACGCGGGATATTGCGAGTTACAACGCCGCGATTGCCAAACTGCTGGACGAGGAATTATTGCCGTATCTGGTAATAATCATTGATGAACTCGCGGATTTAATGGCAACTTTTCCGCGTGAAGTTGAATCATCTATTATCCGTTTGGCGCAGATGGCCCGGGCCGTGGGGATACATTTGATTGTCTCCACCCAGCGTCCGTCGGTTGAAGTAATCACCGGCCTTATTAAAGCCAATATTACCTCGCGGATTGCTTTTCAGGTCGCTTCCCAAGTTGATTCGCGCACTATTTTAGACATGTCCGGCGCGGAAAAACTTTTGGGAAACGGCGATATGCTGTTTTTGGCAGGCGATACGGCTAAACCCCGCCGGATTCAAGGGGCGTTTGTTTCCGAGCCGGAAGTCAAAAAAATAGTCGGATTTTTACGGGAAGAAATGGAAGCGCCCGAATATGACGAGGGTATTTTGGAGACAAGAATGGAGGAAGCGGATAAGACGCAAGATAATTTCGGAGATGATGACCCGTTGTATGAGGAAGCCAGGGGATTGGTGCTGGAGGCGGGCAAGGCCTCGGCTTCATATTTGCAAAGGCGCTTGCGTGTCGGATATGCGCGCGCGGCGCGGCTTCTGGATATAATGGAATCGCGCGGCGTAGTTGGGCCGGCAGACGGAGCCAAACCCAGAGAAGTGTTTGGGAAAAATTCTGGTAGCGACGAAGAGGAAATATTAGAAGCGTAATTTTTTTGTTATGCCTTCTTTTATCAAATCTGAATCATTGGGTACGCGCCTTGGAGCGCTGCGCGAATCAGAAAAACTGACGCGCGAACAGGTTGCGCGGGAGATAGGCGCGCCGCCATTACTCATTCGGGCACTTGAGGAAGATGATTATGCCGCTTTACCGGCGCAGATTTATGCCATGGGTTATTGCAAAAAATACCTTAATTTTTTGCAAGTGGAGGATGAGGAAAAAGAGGCCATTTTGAGTGAACTAAGGGCCGAGTTGGAAGTGAGTGTGATAAATAAAACAAGTAATCTTGCGCCTTTGCAGGAGCGAAACTCCGCGTCTAAATACTTGCGTCCGTTTAAAATTCCGGCTTTACTCGGGGCCTTGGCCGCGCTGATTTTTTTAGGATATGTTGCGGCGCGCCTCGGAAATTTTTTGGGGAAACCAGAATTGTCAATCACCGAGCCGGTGCGGGAAACAACGGTAAATGTCCCCTTTACGTTTTTGCGGGGAAAAGTTGAGAAAGAAAGCCATTTGACAGTAAATGGACGCGAGATTACAATTGATCAATACGGAAATTTTGATGCCCGGTTTGAGCTGGCAACCGGTCTAAATATTCTTGAGTTTTGGGTGGAGGACAGGTTTGGAAAAATAAACAAAGAGGTGAGGTATGTATTGGTAAAATAATTCTTTGCCTACGAAAGTACGAAATTTGTACGAAAATACGAACAATTAAGACGGGGTTAAAACAGATGTAACAATTTTTCGTATTTTCGTAATTGTTCGTAATTTCGTAGGAAGTAAATATATGAAGGAAGAAAAACTGGATAAAATAAAATTATTGGAGTCCGCAGTCAAAGAAATTCAGGATAAATATGGTGAGGGGTCTATTATGAAATTGGGCGAGGCCAAGCGGGTGAAGTTTTTGGTCCAGAGTCGGGTGGTAAAACCACCTTAGCGCTGCATATCATACGCGAGGCACAAAGAAAGGGGGGGTTGGCCGCATTTATTGACGCGGAACACGCGCTTGACCCCGAATACGCCAAAAAATTAGGTGTTCAAATCAATGATCTTTTAATTTCCCAGCCGGACACTGGAGAGCAAGCGTTGGATATCGTAGAGTCCTTGGTGCGCGCCAACGCCGTGGATGTGATTGTTGTTGATTCAGTAGCCGCGCTTACTCCAAAAGCTGAAATTGAAGGAGAAATGGGTCAACAGCACATGGGGTTGCAGGCGCGTTTAATGTCGCATGCTCTGCGAAAGCTTACCGCAATTGTAGGCAAATCTAAGACCGTGATTATTTTTATCAATCAGATCCGGATGCAAATCGGCATTATGTGGGGAAATCCGGAAACCACGCCTGGAGGCAAGGCGCTGAAATTTTACTCATCCGTCCGGATTGACATCCGGCGCGCGGCGCAGATTAAAAAAGGCGAGGAGATTGTGGGAAACCGGGTTAAGGCCAAAGTAGTTAAAAATAAAGTTGCGCCGCCTTTTAAGGTAGCAGAGTTTGATCTTTTCTTCAATGAGGGCATATCGTATGAAGCGGAAATTTTAAATACCGCGCTAGCCAAGGATATAATTAAAAAATCCGGCGCCTCGTTTACTTATGGCACCGTGCGTTTGGGACACGGGTTTGACGCGGCCAAAAATTATCTGAAGGAAAATACCAAGGTGAGGGATGAGATAATGAAGAAGATAAAGGAGACGGGAAAAGAGGAATTGTTTCCCCTGCCGCATTTTTTCACCATTTTTTATCCTCGCCTCCGCAAATTTCACAAAATTGTATAGTGCCTCGCCAGTTCTTCCCATTATTGGAAGGGAAGAAAGTTTTTTGAATGCAGCGCATTTCGCGCTTTTTTATTTGACAATATGTGACTGGTATAGTATCATACTTACAGTACTCAAATTCAATCAAATTGGAGGAGTATGGCATTTTCTGATATACTTTTGTGGGCAGTGGTTGTGGCAGTTTATCTGCATGTTGGACATTGGGTAGCAGAGCTTTCGCGAAGAGTTTACTCAAAATGGGGGCTCTCTACTCGTTCATTTGAAACCAGCATGTTCGTGCGGGTATTGCTATTTCCTGTTAGTGCGGCCGATAGTATGGAAAAAGAAAGTCCTAGCCCGAGTGACGTTTTTCTGGCCAACTGGTTCAACGGAACAAGGAAAAAGCAGGTTATATACAAACTTTGGACCATGTTTACATATTCAGCGCGTCTTGGTGTGAATGTGGGTACTATTTTAGTGCTTTATCTCATTCTTCCCTTGGTGGTGATTGCGGTGGCATATGTAGTGGATACTTTGTGTAGTTTGTATTCCGCAGTTTTTAGTTGAATCGAAAAAGACTTAGTAAAAAAGCCGGGCAGACGCTTATCTAGATAACCAAAGCACCTCATAATTGAGGTGCGTTTTATGAATGTTAGACACTCGGTGTCGCACATTATCGCGTAGTAAACGGTAAAAGAGCCAGATAGCGGGCGCGTTTGACTGCCTCGGCCAAGCGGCGCTGGTGCTTGGCGCAAAGGCCGGATTTGCGGCGCGGATAAATTTTGGCCAGGCCGCTCAAAAAACGCCGCAGGGTTTCGGTGTCTTTGTAATCAATTACCGCGCGGCTGGTGGTGCAGAAATAACATTGTTTTTTTTCTTGCTGTAACATACGCGAACAGCTCTGTTAGTGTTTAAAATGGAATATCTTTCACATTAATCTCTTCATCCTCTGCAATATCAATTATCGGAGTTGTTTCTTCGGGCGGCACGGCTTTGGGGGCCGCGGGTCCTCGTGCTTGATTTTGGGCCGGTTCAAAATTTTCATTTTCTATCCCTGCCCCCTCGTATCCTCCGCCGCCGGGCTTGGGTCCGAGTTGAATTCGTTCGGCAATAATTTCCGTGCGCCAATGTTTCTGTCCCTGTTGATCCTGCCAGCTTCGGGTTTGCAAGCGCCCTTCTACCAGCACCGAACTGCCCTTTTTCAGATATTGATTCACGATCTCGGCTTGCCGGCCCCAGGCCACGATATTATGGAATTCGGCTTGCTTTTGTTTTTGTCCGGTGGAATCGGTATAGAAGCGATTGGTGGCAATGCTAAAAGAGCAGACCGCCTGACCCGAAGAGGTTTGGCGATTGCTTGGTTTTCTCCGCCCGTGGCGGAGAAAAATTTCGTCCGACCTTTAGCGAGGCCGCCGCAGGAGCGGCCGAGTCGTGTTTAAAATTGCAATGACCGAGCGAATTTATTTCCCTAATATTTCCTCCAACTTTTTATCCAGCGCCTCCAGGTCAAGTTTCTCTTCCGGTTTTTCCGTTTCGCGAAGAATCGGGCGCGTAACAGGAGCGGTGGGTATGGTGCGCAGTCGCATGGGACGGACGGGCGCTGTTTTCCGGGTTTCTTCCAAGATGAGCAGACGGATTATTTTCCCCAGCGCTTTTAATACCTTTTTGATTTCAGCAAGCTTTTCCGGAACAACGGTAAAGGTCGTCCATCCAAAATAGGCCTGGGTTTCTTTCTGAATCGGATAGCCAAGCCTGCGAAGATATGGTTCTTCCACCCGGCGCACTATGCCTTTGGCATCCGTGATCGCATGAGTGATTTTACCGGCCCAGGTTAAAACCTCTCCTTCGGGAACGGAGGAGGAAAGAAGATAGGCAAGTTCGTAGTTTTTGGAATCAGCCATAATATATGCGCTTAAACGAGTATATCAGATTTATACAATCACTATCAATATTGACCCCGTTAGAGATTTGTTTTATAGTATAATCGACGGTTTTAACTATCGAGGTTTCGCCTCTATAGAAAATCTTGAGGAGAAATGCCGTAAAATAGGCGCTTCATAGATAAATCGGACTCCATGAATATTTTTTCTTTTTTTCCAAACCTCTCTAAAAACACCAATCACATAATCCAAATGTTCCTTTGCATACACGCGACGGGGGATAGCCAGGCGCAATAATTCTTGGCGCGCTTTTTTGTTCTGGTGCGTTTCGGGATCGCGCCCCTCCATTAATGAGCCAACCTCAACTCCGCGTATTCCGCCTTCAATGTATGCGGCAACGGCAAGCGCATGTCCAGGAAATTGATTATACGGAATGTGCGGGAGCATCCGGCCGGCGTCAATATACGCTGCATGTCCGCCAAAAGGTTGTAATACCGGAATTCCGATTTTGGCCATTTCCTCTCCAAGGTATTTAACTTGTCCGATGCGATGATTAAGATATTCTTCGTCAATGCCTTCCCCGAGTCCGACAGCCAACGCTTCCATGTCGCGTCCGGCCATGCCGCCGTAATTCAAGAATCCCTCCATTAAAATCGCGCGCGGACCAAGTTCTTGGAAAAGTTTTTTATCGCGCAAGGCGATAAATCCGCCGATATTCATAATTGCGTCCTTTTTAGCGCTCATTAACGCACCGTTCGCATAGCGCATCATTTCGCGGACTATTCCTGCGATTGGCCATTTACGGTATTTTTTTTCGCGCATTTTTATGAAAAAGGCATTTTCGGCAAAACGCGCGATATCAAAAAATAAAGGAGTGCGAAAACGCTTTGCCAGCCGCGAAACATTTTTTATGTTTTCCAAGGACACCGGCTGGCCCCCGATCTGGTTGCAGGTAACGGTAAGCAAAATATAAGCAACGCGGCCGGAGTATTTTTGCAAAATCCGTTCAAGTTTTTTCAAATCCGCGTTTCCTTTGAATGGATTGCGCGAACGAAAGTCATAGGCCGCCGCAATCGTGCAATCCAGCGGCAGACCTTGGTTGTGCTCAATATGGGCGCGGGTGGTGTCAAAATGCGCATTGCCCGGCACAATCATTCCGTTCTTAACTAATGAAGAATTAAAAACATTTTCTGCGCCCCGGCCCTGATGGCAGGGAATTACATATGGAAATCCTAAAATATCGCGGACCGCTTTCTGCATATGGCGGAAGCTGGCGGATCCGGCGTATGATTCGTCGCCCCGCATCAGCGCGGCCCATTGGTCTTGGGACATAGCGCCGGTTCCGGAATCGGTCAAAAAATCAATATAAACATCCCCGGAATTAAGGAAAAAAAGATTATATCCGGCGCGGCGCATACGATCCATCCGCTCCTTTTTGGGCAGTAGGCGGATTTTTTCAATTGATTTGGTTTTATACGGCAGAAACGCCATTGGCTTGAATATACCATGTAAATAAACTATATTAAAGAAATGATATTCGCTGTAAAACAGGAAAAATTTGAAGGGCCGCTGGAGCTTTTGCTTGACTTGATTGAGAAAGAAAAGCTTTCAATCTCCGAAATTTCGCTGGCCAAGGTGACGGATGATTATATCCGTCACGTAAAATCCTTGGAAAAGATAGATCCGGAGTCGCTGGCCGAATTTTTAGTCGTGGCGGCGCAATTGATGTTGATAAAATCCCGTTCGCTTTTGCCGGATTTGAAGTTTTCCGCCGAGGATGAAGTATCAATTGAAGAACTTGCCAAGCGCCTTGAAGAGTACCGGAGGGTGCGTGAACTTGCCAAGGGCCTGAAGACAATTGAGGCGGGCGGAAAGCAAATTATAACTCGGGAATCATTTTTGGGACTGGATCCGATTTTTTACCCTCCGCCGAAATTAACGCTGGAATCCTTTAAGCATGCTTTTGCGGAATTTATGTCTGCGCTTCCTAAAATAGAAAAACTTGCCGAGGATAAGATCAAGCGTATAATATCTTTGGAAGAAAAAGTGAAGGAAATTCAGCAATTTTTACAGTCAAGTCTGGAACGCGTCTTTTCCGATATCGTAAAAGGCGCCCAAGAGAAAATTGAAGTAATTGTGAGTTTTCTGGCGATTCTGGAACTTGCCAAGCAAAAATTCGTATCTCTGGAGCAGAAAAAAATGTTTGAGGACATAATTGTCAAAAAAATATGACGAATTTAAAATCTGCCATTGAATCCGTCCTTTTTGTCTATGGCGAGCCGATGTCCGCAGAAAAGCTCGCTAAAATTTGTCATGTCTCAAAGTCCGAAATTCAAGCCGCGCTGGAAGCGCTTAGGGGCGAATATAAGGGTCGGGGCATTGTGATTTTGGAAAAAGACGGCCAGTTCCAGCTCGGAACCAATCCGCAAAATGCAGATATTATAAAAGAACTTACCAAGAGTGAATTTTCCGAAGAATTGACCAAGGCGGGGCTTGAGACCTTAACCATAGTTGCTTACAAGGGTCCGCTGACACGCGCCCAAATTGAATTTGTGCGCGGGGTTAATTCTTCATTTACGTTGCGTAATTTACTTCTGCGCGGGTTAGTGGAAAGAATAGATAATCCTAAGGATTTGCGTTCGTATCTTTATCGCATTTCGTTTGATTTTCTAAAACATTTTGGGTTTATCAAGATAGAAGAACTTCCGGGTTACGAAGAATTTAAAAAAGAAAAAATTGAGGTTTTAGAAGAATCGCCGCGGCCTGTTAATTAATATAAAATTGATGTTTACCAACAAAATAAATTATTTTCTTCTTGTTCTTCTTTTTATTCAGGTTTCCACACTTTTTTTCGTGCTCAAGGGAAACGATTTTAGCAATGCATCGGTGGTCGCGCCAGAGCCGGACGAAGCCCCGCAGACAAGTATGCTGTCTTTATCGCAAACGGCGCCTTTTCCCTCGCCAATTTTGCTTGAAACGCCGGAATATCCTCCATTTCCGGACTTAAACGCGCACGCCTATATCGTAAAAATTATAGGCAAGGATCAACCGCTTGCCAGTCAGCGCGCGCAAAAGCGCTTAGCGCCTGCAAGTTTGACTAAAATTATGACTGTCCTAATTGCCCGTGAAGAACTTGTCCAAGCTGAAAAAATTACCTTCTCCGCCGGGGCAAAAAACACCGAAGACAAGCGAAGCCCGGTTAAAGCCGGAGAAACGCTTTGGCGGGACGACGCAGTACGGCTTGCGCTTATCCCATCTTATAATGATGCGGCTTTTGCTCTGGCGGAAAAAATCGGAGAAAAACATGGTGGTGAAACATCTGAAGAGCGGATAAAAATTTTTCTTGATATAATGAATGTAAAAGCGCAGGCGTTGGGATTGGCTGACTCGCATTTTGAAAATCCTTCGGGGCTGGATGCCCCGGGGCATGAAATGAGCGTTGGAGACATCGCGCGTCTTGCTGAATATATTTGGCAAAATCAGCGCTCGCTTTGGGATGTGACACTTACGTTTGAAACAGTGGTACGCCATTTGGGCGGGCCGCCGCAAGCGAGCCTCGCCTCGCCGGGCGAGGAGGGTATAGTTATCCGAAACACTAATGAACTTTTGCCGGAATTTCCGGCGCTCTATGGCGGAAAAACCGGATTTACGGACAATGCCCAAGGGGCTTTACTACTGTTATATCCCGTAAAGCCGGATGAAATTGCGGTTATTGTCATTTTGGGGTCGGAAGACAGATTCGGGGACGGAAGAAAAATTATCCATTGGCTTGATAAAATCGTTCGGTAATGCGACATCTCAACATTTTGGGTATCGCGACACGATTCGGCCTCTCCGGCGGAGGCCTCACTAAGGGTCGGCGGAATTTTCGTTTCGTATCCAACGAAACGAACCAAGCAAATTCCGCCTCCCATTGTCGCTCTACCTAAAATGTTTCGATCGCATTGGTCGCCTAAGAGATTTTCTTAATGTATCCGCCCGCGGCAGAAATTATCAACTGAAATTAGCTTTATGAACGAATTCAATAATCTTGCTAATGTGATTAAGGTCTTCGGGTTGTCGGCCTTTTCTTTTGCCCTGGCGATTTTTTGGACCCCGGCTCTTACTCATTATCTTTATAAATACAAACTTTGGCGCAAAGACGTGCGTCAAATGTCCCCGGATGGATCGCGAACCCCGCTTTTTGCCGCGCTTCACAAAGACCGCGAAACATCCGTACCGCGTCTGGGAGGGGTGCTGGTATGGCTGACCGTTCTTTTTGTTGCGCTTTTTTTCTGGATAGCCGCGAAGGTATTTGACGTGGACTTTTTCGGAAAGGCGAATTTTTTGTCCCGCAATCAAACCTGGCTGCCTTTATTCACCATGCTGGCCGCATCCAT
>LCKU01000040.1 GCA_001001625.1 Parcubacteria group bacterium GW2011_GWA2_45_30
AAACCCCAAGTGGTCTCATTTCCGATTTTCAGAATCTTAAGAAGTAAATCAATTTATTATGAACCCAGAATCTATGTTAAAAGGCCGGATGGCCGAGACATTGTTTGAAGAACTGATGCGCCAATCGGGAAATATTGTGTATCGGTTTGGATATGAGGCGATTGTACAGAATTTGACGCAGCTTGAGGAAAAATTTGATAGATATAGCGAAGTAGGAGAACGTATACGCGCGATTCCGGATTTTATTGTGATTGATAGAAAAGGTAAACCGGATTTTGTGGAGGTTAAATTTCGCTGGAAACCGGAATTGCACCAAAATGATTATAAAATGCTTGAAGGCATAGAAAAATTTTGGAACGCCAAGGTGGTTTTTGTGAATTGTTGGGTGGCGCCTTACTTCCGGATTGCCGATCCGCCCTATATTGGCGAAAATAAAAAATTAGTAGCACGTCCGCTTTTAGAAGAAAAAGAATGGAAGATTGATAAAAAACTTTATGATGAATATGAGGAATTAGTTCATAAGTATTTAACTCCGACATTAATTCCAGCGCGAAATAAAAATTAACACCTGTTGATTCGGAAGAATTTACCTTTAAAATTTTTTTATGGAGGGAGTAAAGGTAGAACAATTTAAAGAAGAAATCACGACAGAAAATTTTGAGGCGGTTTCCAGGCGTCTTGGCAAGCTTAATTGGGAAGGCAATTATGCGGAGGCGTTGCCGCTGGCGGATCAAGTATTTAAGTTTCGGAGCGAACACGGAGATAGGGATGCCGCATTGGTTAATTATGCCAGCAATTACTACTCTGCGGCGTCTCGGCTTTGGAAAGAGAAGGGGATGAAAGTCGCAGTTGATGTTGGAAAGCACATGAATACAGCCCTTCGCGCGCTTCAGGAGCGAATTGAAAAAGAAATGGAAAAACAAGGGGGCAAGAAAGCGGGAATGATTCCGGTCTTATTGAATCGCATGACCTCAAGCGAGCTGGATGTTATGCAAACAGTATATAAGCGCGCGGCCGAGATGGCTGACAGCATTCCTCTTATCAAGCCGCTTAGGGAGCTTTTGTTTAAGAAGGAAAAAGATCCCATTCGCGATTTTGACGCAGCCGCCTTGCTGGCCATCCGCGCCGGTCTTAAAAAAGTGCGTGAAGAAAAAGAAGCCGGGAAAGCGGTTGCTCCTCATACCGAAATATTTTTGTATTCCGGAGCGTTTGATATTGCGAAAAGATACGGACACAAAGAAAGTGCCGCCAGGCATGCTGTAAAAGTATTTAAGCTGGCCGAGAAGTATCCATGGCCTCCGGAAAATGTCTCTTCGGAAGACGTTCTTAAAAAAATGAGCGAATATGGACAAGCCGCTCGCATTGCACGACATATTCGGGATGTCGCGCGCAAGATTGAAAATACCGCCAAGGATCAAGAATTCGGAAGAAAGGCAGAGGTATACGCTGTTCGCATTCCCGACCAAAAAGCTAAACTATAAATAAATTTTCTCTAGGAAATTGAGGTCATCCCGTAAATATAATTACAACACATCTACAACATCCTTACAAACTTGAGAATGTTGGTATGTGGTGTAGCATAAGTAGATGGAGAAGGTGAAGACAGCCGAACAAATGGAGCGTCATCTTAAGGGAATGGCCAATCACTATCGCATTGAGATATTGTTTTTGGTATCCGAACGCGCTGGCGTCACCCTGGAGGATATAGTTGAAACACTCGGAGCTAACGAGAAAACCATCGGAGAACACACCCGGCGGCTTTACCAAGCGGGGCTCATCAATAAAAAATATCGCGGCAAATTCGTGGAGCACGCACTTTCGCCTTATGGCAGGATGTTTGTTAAATTTTTAGAGTCTTTCCGGCGGATAAAATAACATTCTTACATTCTCAAGTTTGTAGGGATGTTATGGCGGGGGGAATTTGATGACAAAATGGACAAAGAAGATAAAGAAAAAGAAATGGTGCTGGTGGGAGTGCTTAAACGAAAAAGCGATTTTGAAATTCTTTGGCAGGAGCGGTGGTATCGTATGCCGGCGGATAAAGCTCCGCGGAGAAAATTCAAGTTTCTGGCTTTTTACGAACCCGCGCGCTTCGGTCCGGAAGGCAAACAAATCAGGTATTACGCGCAGGTACTCCGTATTGAGTCAAAGAAACGCCGCGAAATACTTCCGAAGGAAATTAAGCATCCATCTGCCGGTAAAGAGTATCGGAGGGTATGGCTGGGGCGTATTCAAAAACTTGTGCGACCCATCCTAAATATGCCTCCGCGCCGGGTGTCTTTTGGATTTGCTACATTGGATCGCCTCAAGACCGCCAGAAATATTCTGGAATTATACAGAGTTTTGCCGACCGAATCAATCATGGAAAGGGCTTTGCGTCGCGTGGGCATTATTGCCATTCCGCAATATAGAATTTCTCTGGGAGGGAGACGATACTCACTGGATTTTGCGGTTTTCTGCCGGAAGGGTAAAATTGCGGTTGAGTGCGATAACCGCAAAGCCCATTCCGGACGTCGTCAACTCAAGAAAGATAAGATCAAAAACCGCGCGCTTAAAAGAAACGGGTGGGTTGTGATGCGCTTGCCGGAGCGGGATATCGTCTCTGATCTGAATAAGTGCATGTCGGGAATTAGGAAAAAGGTTATGAAACTCGGCGGTCAAGGATTATTTTAAAAGTAGCAAAAAAGCATGTTGCATATTCAGGATAAAATATATTTCAAAGGTCGGAATTAATTAATTCGAAGGGAAAATATAAATATGGCTAGAAAAATTATTAAAGAAGCAAAAGCGCCGTTAGAAATTAAACCCCAGAAAGATTCCGTCTGGATTTGTATGTGCGGATTATCAAAAAATCAGCCATTTTGCGATGGTTCGCATAAGGCAACGGCAACCGAGGAAAACGGCAAAATATATGAATACGACAAGGAGGGACATAGAACGGAGATAGATTGACTCTTTTCGGGATAATGCTTTTTGTGGCATAATAAAGGTTGTTAGTAAAATTTATAGCACACAATCTATATGAGTTTTTTTTATCATTCTGTCATTGGGGCACTTGTGCCGGAATTAATAAAGAAGGCGCTGGCGGCTCTCAAAAGGATATTCAGGCTTCGGGCGATTGACGATGCGACTAAAGCGCGAGTGGCCGTAAAAGAATACCCGCGCTATTACAAAATCGGCTACACGCTTTGGTTGTTTTGTCTTTTTTCAATTGGGTTTGTCGCATTTGGTTATATTGCTTTTTATCTTCCCGCTACTTCCGTTGATTTCGATTTTAGAAATTATTGGAAATTTATATTTTTGGGCCTTATCAACATGATCGGCGCCTGGTTTATTATCGGAGCAATATTTGATCAGATTTTTTGGTGGCTGTCTTCGGACAGCTTTAAAGATTATGTGCGATATCGAAATATTAAAGAGGGTATGGATGTTGATATACCGCTACAGATAAAAACATTGTGGAAAATCGGGATTGGGTATTATATTTTGTTTTCTCCATTTTTGTATTTTTTGCTTTGATGAGCGCGTATCAAAAAGCAATTGTGGTATGTGGTAGTTTATTTGCGATTGCGGCCGTTGCCACTTTGATTTATTACATATATTTGTTGCCTGCTCCGGCGGGTGATATAATGAAGCAAGAGGCGCTGAAAAAAGTCCAGGCCATGCCAGAAGTTCAGGAATTTATTGCGGAACTTGCGGCGAACAAAAAGATTGCCTCGTTTAATGTTGAAAACCGGGGCGATTTCTGGAGCGTGCAGGCGTATGAGATAGTCGTACAAAACGGCGAATCGCACACCGCAACATTTAATTGGTATCGTGTGGATAAAAAAGCAGGCGTTGTTTTAGAAGAATTTGAGTGATGATATAATTAATAAATATGAAAAAACTTTTTGATAAAATAAAATCCGTTCTTCGGGTATTTCGAGCCCTTAAGAATTTGTGGAATTCAATAAAATCCGGCATTGCTTTGCTCAAAATGCCGCTTGCGGGATGGGCTTTGGTCCTGGTTGCGGCTTTTGTTATCTATTCCGTGGTGACTGATTATCAGGCGCTTAGGAAAGCAATTGATTATATGCAAACCGCTTTTTCATCGCCCGGAGCGCAAGTTGTAGCACCCCCTGGCATCAAGACCTCGGTTACAAAAGATGATCCAGAATGGATGTCGAAATACTGTCACGAGCAGTCAGCCGCTCTCCCGCCGGCCCCTTTTAAATACATAAAGAAAGATACATACGAAAAAGCAAAAGGTGTTCCAATTCCCCCCCGCTACGTGGCAAACCGAATGCCGAAGGATGCCAAAGGAAACAAGTCGGATTCCCTGACGTGCGGCATGGTTTATAAGTATGATGAAAAAGAGGCGTTTGCTTCCGTTGGTGTTGCTTATAAATTTAATATAGATGCTTTCAATGAGTTCTATCAGCGTGCGGATAACATTCATACGAACATTATGGATGCTACTTGGAAAAAAATTTCTCCATTAAGCACGGAAGAGACCGGCAGGTCATTTTACAGCTATGAAGGTTATCCCCTGCTTTTTACACGCGAAAATCAGGCGCTCAGTACCGTGGATCATGCCGTCATGACGTTTGCGGTTGATTACTATGTGCAGTTTACAGTTTTTGAGAAGCCAAAATAAATAGTCCGATATTTATGAAAAAATTTCTAATTGGCGCAGTCGTCCTAATCATCGCCGTAGTTATAAACGTCGTGATTTTGCAAAAAACCTACGCGCAAGATGAAAATGGATACGAACCCCCTAAAAAAGCTTTTGTCCGACTCGCCTGTGCTGTTGCCGCCAAAACGGAAGACGGGGTTAAACGCGTAGAATTAAAAGTCAGTACCCACGGGGAAGGGTTTGATACTATAGGAAACTTTCCGCCAACAATGTTGATTTTATTGCTGAATTTCCAAATTCTCAAGCCGGCTACGATGAATATGTTAAGTGGTATTCCCGAATGGCTGACGGAAAACGAGGCTGCGCTCCTGAAGATTTGCCCGTGGCGGATGTAATTTCTGCCCAACCGGAAAGCCAGCCGCAAACAACGATTCCTCGGTCAGCTCAACCTCAAACTTCTCCAGAGACGCCGCCTACGAATGATAGCAGGGCTGGCGGCGCCACGCCGGATGGCAACAAGTTGGAGAAAGTTGAAACGCTACCTGATTCTAAGCCAACTGACATTGTAGATTTGACGAATGACGTTAATAACCTTTTTATTACATTACCCGGCGGCTTTAATCCGGTTTTCGTTACGTTTTTAGACAAGATTACCGGAAACAATCCAGAGGTTTTCCTGAATAAACAGCCCGATGAACAGCAAAAGATTGTAGACGATTTTATTAAAAACGAGCAACCCGCAACAGTAGTTATCGGTACGGTAGACGGCAAACCAATAGAGGTTGATCTTCGCGATATGCCTTTGGCAGATACGGCCAAAGAACCGCTTGAGGCTGTGGCGCGTCAGGATATCAAAAGCATTTTAGAGATCGCCCCTTCTTTGTGGCTCAATTCCGAAGAAACCTTCATCAGAGGTGCGGCGCCGTATCCGGTCCCCGGCGGCGAACAAGAAAAATATCTTCTTAGCGAAGAACATAGACAAAAAGGTTATTTTAGCTTGCCCATCATTAGTCCGATCGGTTTAAGCTTTGAAGAATATCATCAAAAAAAGGGGGAGATGCTGGAGTTTTTTGAGTCAAACTTAGGTCTCCGCGTTTCACCTATTGTGACCACCGCCAGCGGTCAATCAGTCTCGGTGATTTTGCTGGGTGTGAAAGCCCCGCCGCCTTTCAATAAAAGCCAAGAAAATCAGCAAATTGTTAATTGGGAGAATGTTAAGTTCGTAACGAAACCGGGTGCCAGGCAGATAGGCATCCTTAATGATACGCCTTTTGTGCTCCACCCGGATAGTCAAGTTGGTATAAAAAGTTTGAATACACTGGAGCTTCCCGGAGGCGCTGTTGAGATACAAAGGCCGGATGATCCTTTGGATTCGTCTTTTGTAGTTGAAACGCCGTTAGGAGCGGTTAAATCCAATAAAACCCGCTTTTGGGTGGCATACAATCCAACACGAGGTTATACGCTTGTCGGCGTCTGGGAGGGGGCAGTTTCCGTGACCCATTCTTATACCGGCAAGACGATGACGCTTGAAGCTTTTGAAAATGGCACGCCGAATATTGTTCTTTTGCTTTCACCTGAATTTAGGAAGTCAAAAGCAAGCGTCTGGCTTGGAATAATTATTGTTCTAATTGCGGGCGCGGCCGGCTACTTTGTGTATCGTAAAAAGACGCAATAATAAAAGTTATTTAAAAAGAACCAGCGTTATGATTGCAAAAAAGTATTTTTTATCGGGCGGTATTTTGCTTTTCTTAATTGTTATCACTTTGCTCATGGCAGGCAGATCGTCTGTTTTTGAGATTAATCTTGGTGGATGGCAAAGAACTGATGGAACGCCGGCAGAAGATAACAGTAAGCAAAATAACGCGGCGAGCGATCTAAAAGATGCGGTAAGTACCGTTGATTGGCAAACGTATAGCAATTTTTATGCAGGATATACACTGCGATATCCGCCGGCATGGAAAGTGCGGGACTCATTAAACGGCGTAGCGGGGGAAGACATAAGAGTTGTTGGGCCGGGCGGAGCCGCGTTTGTGCGTATCCTTTGGACGGCAGACCCGTCAATTAGGGGTTCTGAGGAGGTTCGGGCATCTGTTCTAACTTACAGACAGTCGCTTGCAGAGGGAAAAGATGGTACGAAACTTTCTGATTTTGAGAGTGAAATTATCGGCGATTATTCCGTGAAATTTACTGCCAGCGGAGAATTTATTTTAGATGACGTTCCGTACCGATTTGAAGAACGGGGGGAAATGATAACTGGCGGCATTATGCTCATTAAGCGAGGAGCCGCCATTCCTTCCGCGTTTAATGCAATGCGCCCAATTATTCAAACAATCATTAATTCTTTTAAACCCATTGAGCTTCAATAATACTCAATGAAAATAATCATGCAATTCAAAACGTCCGTTGGAATTTGCGTAGCGCTTTTTTAATTTATGCTTATAGACGATATTACAATCCGGATTCGCGCTGGGAGCGGGGGAAAAGGCGCGGCTTTGTTTAATAAAAATCTGAATCAATATGGCCCGGTGGGAGGATCGGGGGGCGACGGCGGAGATATTTATTTTGTGGGCTCGTCGGATTTGAGCATATTAAGTTCGTACCGTTTTAAAAAAGAATTTTCCGCAAAAAATGGTCAGAACGGCAAGGGACAATTTCGCGATGGTTCCAATGCGGACGATCTTGTTTTGTACGTGCCGGTTGGAACAATTATCCACAATCTTACGGTAAAAATTGACTGGGAAATTGTGTCAATCGGTGAGCGTATTCTGGCGGCTCGCGGAGGGCATGGCGGCAGAGGGAATTTTCATTTCCGGTCTTCCGTAAATACCAGGCCGAAAGAGTTTGAATATGGCACGCCGGGTGAGACATTTGCCGTGCGTCTTGAATTGAAGTTGATCGCCGATGTCGGGTTGATCGGTTTGCCTAATGTCGGGAAGTCAAGTTTGTTGAATGAACTTACCAATGCTCAAAGCAAGGTCGGCAATTTTTTATTCACAACGCTTGAGCCAAATCTTGGGGCGTATTATGAGCTTGTGCTGGCAGATATTCCCGGGCTGATCGAGGGTGCTTCCGTTGGAAAAGGACTCGGCATAAAGTTTTTACGCCATATTGAGCGCACAAAAGTTCTATTTCATATGGTTTCAGCCGAATCCGCTGATCCGTACAAGGATTATAAAACCATCCGGCAAGAGCTTGGAATATATAATAAATCCCTTTTGGAAAAAAAGGAATTTATTTTTTTGGGAAAGAGCGATGCGGTTTCGCAAGCCGAATTAAAAAAGAAGCTTTCTTTGCTGAAAAAAAAGAAGTTGCCAGCCGCCGCAATTTCAATCTATGATTATGGGAGTATTGAAAAAGTAAAGAAAATTTTAAATAAGCTCGCAAAGGAAAAGCATATTTAGCTAATTAATAATGAAAAAAATCATTAAAAAAGTTTATATTATACACGGCTGGGGAGAGTCGCCAAATTCTTATTGGCATCCATGGCTGGCCCAAGAATTAAAAAATAAAGGTTTCCGGGTTGTTGTTCCGGAAATGCCCGAAGCCGACAATCCGCAAATAGAAAAATGGGTGGCGCATCTTTCTCAAATCATACAAAGCGCGGATGAAAAAACGTTTTTTGTGGGTCATAGCATAGGATGCCAGGCGATTTTGCGCTATCTGGAAACATTGAAAGATACAAAGATCGGGGGAGTAGTGTGTATCGCCGGCTGGTTTAATTTAATGAATTTGGATAAGGAAGAGGTGGAAATCGCCGAACCCTGGCTTAAAACCCTGATAAATTTTCCCAAGATAAGAGAGGTATTGCAAAATAAGCTGATTGTAATTCTTTCGGATAATGATCCATATAATTGTCTTGAAGAAAATAAAATAATATTTAAAAGTCAGCTGAATACGGATGCGATTGTTGAAAAAAATAGAGGACATCTTACGGGTGAGGACGGAAGCAATCAATTACCCGAAGCACTGGAAGCAATTTTAAGAATTTCAGGATCTTGATAGTGATAAATAGAGGTTATCAGGCGTTTTCTCGGTACTCGTATGGCTCATAAAAAAATCGACTTCCCGAATCGGAAGTCTTTTTATATTTGCCGAGCGCATGAGAATCAGCGGTGATGGTGGGTTTTGGTCTGCCGCGGTTTGAAAAGATTTTCCTCCAAGGCAATCGCCGGTATGTTGTATGATCCGTTGGGATTCAATTCCAGATCTATGCGGCTGCTTATGTCAAAAATATGCTCTTTGGTTTGGACATCTGGCTTTTCTCTGGTTATTTTTGCCTGGGATGAGTAGCCGAATGCCTTCAATACGTGTCTTTGTAGCGAAAGCCATATTTTTTGAGCCGATCGATCATACATATTGGGATGGTTGACGACCGGGTTTAGGGTGCCTACCCGTTTTCCATCAATCACCACAATGACGAAGTTTTTTGTTTCATTGAGAAGTAAACATTCATATTCCTCAATCCCGTTTACCGTTCTTTTATGAATTTGCCCCTCTGCCGCAGCAGATATCACAAAAATCAGGCATGCGCTTATAAAAAAAAGAACTTTTTTCATTTCCTTTTTCCTCGTCTTGGAAATTATTTATGAATCTTACCATACTCCACGTATTTAATCAAGTGTTAAGATGACTAATAACTAATTTTGGTGTATGATTAATTGTAGGAATCCGTCGCGTTGTTAACACTTTTAACCTTTCGGGGTAAAGTACAAACAACATGACAATTCACAAATCTACACGGCTCACTCCCGTTCAAA
>LCKU01000041.1:0-8418 GCA_001001625.1 Parcubacteria group bacterium GW2011_GWA2_45_30
GAAGCCGATCTGTCGGACGACACGCGCAAGCAGTATCTGGAGTTTCTCCAGGATACCTTGCATAAGGAGTACCTCGAGGTGCTGGAAAAGGAGATCACCCGGGCGTTCGTCTATTCGTACCAGGAGCAGGCCGAGGCGCTGTTCCAGAATTACCTTGACCATGCCGAGGCCTACGTCAACAAGAACAAGGTGAAGGACCGCAACACCAAGGAAGAGCTGGCGCCCGACGAAGGGTTCATGAAATCGATCGAAGAGCAAATCGCCATCATCGGCTCGGCCGCCGACGGGTTCCGCCAGGAAGTGATCTCTTATCTCTGGGCGGCCAACCACCGGGGCGAGAAAATCGACTTCCGGAGCTACGAGCCGCTCAAGGAGGCCATTGAGAAGAAATTAGTCACTTCGGTACGCGATTTGAGCCGGGTAATCACCAAGTCGCGCATGCGCGACGAGGAGCAGTCGGAAAAATATCACGCCATGACCAAGAACCTTCTGGAGTGCGGATACTGCCCGAGTTGCGTGGACGTCATACTAAAGTACGCGGCCAACAACCTGTGGAAGGACTAAAACCATCCTTTACACATAGATCTTAGGGTTTAGCAGCCCGTTACGTTTACGTGACGGGAATTTTATTTGGCGCGAGCCGCCCTTGTATTTTAAATAATTATATAGTATATCTAATCCAGAACATTGACTTTTTTAAATTAAAGAAAGGGGCATATATGTCGGATGAGACAAAAACACCGGACGAGATTAAAACCGTTGGCGACCTGCTTAAGGCGGCAGAAAACGACCCGGGACTGCTTGACCGGGCGCATCGCAAAGTATGGAAAGTGATTTCCTCGCCTATAAACGGAGAAAAGCCGGAAATCCTATCAGAACTTAAGGCCCCGCGTGAGAAAAATCTGTTTCATGATCAGCCGCCACAGTATATGCGTTTTCCTTTGTTCAAAAATGAACTTGTGGGTATTGATCCCTGTTTGGCGGAAACGGGCGAGTTCTTCAGACAAGCAGCGTCCGGCGGAGCCATGGAACGGAGAATACTCGAAATTACCGGCAAAACCGGAGTGGGTAAAACAACCTGGCTGAAACTCATCGCAGACAAAATGGAAGAAGAAAGCTTTTTTTACCTTGACGAGTGTCCGCACAACGAGCATCCGTTAAACGCCGTTCCGCGTGCACTGCGTAAAAAAATAAAACAGCCGCTGGATGATATTCAAAGGGTGCTATGCCATGAGAACATAGCTTCTCGCCTGTCTCGTTTTCGGGGACGGCTGTGTCGAAGATGCGAAGAACGTTTTCAAAAAGAATTTGGCGGAAAATGGGAAAATATGCCGGTAAAATCATCAGAATACCGCCTGGGGGCCGGCATCGGGATGCTGCAGATCGAAGGGAGGTTAACTGAACCGGAATTTGACAAGGAGGGCAGAGTCTCGAAGATTCCGGAGGATTGGTACCGCATAGTTGATTTGGCCAACGGTGGACTTTTATTGATTGACTTCCCCGCACAAAACTCGGAATTTTGCGGCAGGTTAAGCCGGATGGTCAGCGACGGCTGGTTCAAAGGCCGGGATCAAACCGACCTATGGCCAGACATAGCGGTTGTAAGCATCAGTAATAAAACGATCAGAGACGTATTTCCGAAAGAGGACGCGCTCATTGATCGAGTAATTTCTGTGACATTTCCGATGGTGATGGATCCGGTTGCGGAACTTAAGATTCAACGCAAAGAATCAATGAGTGAAGAGCGCAGTTTTCACTTTGTCCCATGGGTAGAGGAGGCCGCTTGTCAGGTAATAACCGCATCTCGCCTTGAGCCGGACAGCTATCCGTATAAGCTGAAGCTCGAAAGCCCCGAGGCGGCGCTTTTTTACGGTGGCGGCGCCCTGATTTCTGATGATAGAAAATTCCTCGTCAAACATAGTTTCCGGGAACTCTGTAATAAAAGGCCCAAAGACGGAACGCGCGGCCTGACTATGCGCCAAGGCGGTAATCTGATGGCGTTAGCCGGGCAACAGAACAACTGCGTAGGCATCAACCAATTTATCAGGACGGTTCGCGAAGCTAATTTTGAAAACATGGAAAGCGACTCCTTGGCACGGATAAAAAAGTGGGTCCCCATTGATAAGAATTCATCGGGAGAGTATGAGCACGCTCCGCTGGAGGATCGGTATCAAGAACGCGCCGTCGAAGATTTGGTACGCGGCCATGTCGGACCCTCCGCATTCATAGAGCGGCAAGAGAAGTATTTTAACGATTACGCGGTTCACATGAAAGCCCTTGTAAAAAAACAAAAGGTTGAAATCCGGAACGCCGAAGGCAAGATAGAACACATAGATCCCAACAAGGACTTCCTAGAAAAGATTGAGGAGCAAATCGGAGTGATTGGAGCAACTGTCGATGATTTCAGAAAATGTGTGGATTCTAACCTGCCGGGAGATCCACCATATGATTTTGATAGCCATCCGCCGCTCAAAGAAGCGGTGACCAAAAAAATCATAAGCGAATATTACGTTATAGTGAGGCGTGCGATATGTTGGAATTCACTGGATCCAGAGAAGGACAAGGCGGTTGACCCCAATAAAGCAAGACAAAACCTAGACAAAATCAGGGCTGAACTGCTAAAAGCGAGATACCAGCCCTGTTGCTGGGAAAATCTGCTAAGCTACGCTAGACGAATTTTCAAATAACGGCACCTGCTAAGGGTGTCTTTTTTTGTGGACTTTTTTTACCAGTTGTGGTACGAATACAAATACAGAAATTCGGCCTTTTACAATTAGGAGGATCACAGAATGGACACCATATTTCGTCCCTACCATCCTTCGTCCGGCCAGCGCAGTGACCGATCAGATTCGCGGAGTTAAAGAATACCGCTTTGTTTACGGCGAAAACGCGCCCGGCGTGGGACAAGGCGGGGACGGTGACCTGCAGCCCGGACAAACCATTGGCCAGGGGAAAAAAGGCGCCCAGGGCCAACAGGCCGGAGACCAGCCCGGCGTGGACTACTATGAGACCGAGGTAAATCTTGACGAGCTCATTGAGCTGATGTTTGAGGATCTGGAACTGCCAGATCTTGAACGCAAACAGTTGCGCCAAATAGAAACAGAACGACAGTTTAGACAGAAAGGGCACCGAAAAAAGGGAATTCGGGTGCGTCTGGATAAAAGAAAGACGGCGAGAGAGCGGATAAAACGCAAAAAGGCCAACCAGATAGCAGAAGAGGCAATTGAGGCGTATGACAAGGACGGCCAGCCGATTATACAAGAAGATAAGCTGCGTTTTCCTTTTCATGAAAAAGATCTTAGATATCACAAGGTTGTTACGGAAACGCGCCCCGAATCCAATGCCGTGGTGCTCTGCATCATGGACTCCTCCGGTTCCATGGATACGATGAAAAAATATCTGGCGCGCAGTTTCTTTTTCCTGCTATACCAATTTTTACGCACCCGCTATCAGAATGTTGAGATTGTGTTTATCGCCCATCACACCGAAGCCCGCGAAGTGACCGAAGAAGAATTTTTCCACAAAGGTGAGTCCGGCGGAACATTTATTTCGTCCGGATACAACAAGGCCCTGAAAATTATCAACGAACGATATCATCCGGCGTTGTGGAATGTTTATGCATTCCATTGTTCCGACGGCGACAATTTTGAATCCGACAATGCCTCTGCGCTGAAAGCGGCGCGGGAATTGGCCCAAATTTCCAACCTGTTCGGCTATGGCGAAATCAAACCCTTGGGCGCGGGATATTACGGCAGCAGCATGATCCAGTATTTCTCGCAGATTCAGGAGTCAAACTTCCTCACAGTGCAAATTCAGCGCAAAGAGGATATTTGGCCGTCGTTTAAGACATTTTTGAGTAAAGACCGTGCTAACAAAAATGAGGTGAACCCATGAACGCATGGAACATGGAAGATCTCCAGGACTGGAACCAACGTATTGTTGAGTTGGTGCAAAAATTCGGACTTGATCCTTATCCCCAGGAATTTGAAGTGTGCGATTATGAGGGCATGCTTTCCTACATGGTCTATTCCGGCATGCCATCCCACTACCCGCACTGGTCCTACGGCAAAGGATACGAAAAATTAAAAACCCTTTATGACTACGGTTTGAGCGGCCTGCCCTATGAGATGGTAATCAATTCCAATCCATCCATCGCCTATCTCATGCGCGATAACAGTTTAGCTTTGCAGATTCTCACCATCGCCCATGTGTACGCGCACAGCGATTTTTTCAAGAACAACTTCACCTTCAAAACCACTCACGCGGGATACACCATTGAGACCTTCAAGGCCCACGCCAACCGCGTGCGCCATTACATTGAAGATCCGAGCATCGGATTGGAAAAAGTTGAAGCAATACTTGATGCCGCCCATGCGCTTTCGCTCCAATGTAGGCGCAACCTGGCGATTAAGAAAGAAAGGCCCGAGGAAGAAAAAAAGCGGAAAATTGACGAAGCGAAACCCCCGCATGATCCTTTCGGCGCAATACACCGAAGATCCGAGCGTGTGGAGCCGGATCTAAAAAAAATTCCTTATCACCCCGATGAAGATATCTTGCTTTTTATCCGGGATCACAATCCGCATCTGGCCGAATGGGAAAAAGACCTGTTGACGATCGTGCACGAACAGGCACAATACTTCATTCCCCAGATCGAAACCAAGATCATGAACGAGGGCTGGGCAAGCTTTTGGCACAAGCGCATTTTTGAAGCATTGGATCCGCCGCAGAGACTGCGCCTGGAATTCATCGTGCGCCACACCCAAGTTATTTGCCCAACTCCCTACGGACTCAACCCCTATCACGTTGGCATGAAGATCTGGGAAGACATTGAAAAGCGCTGGGATAAAGGCCGTTTCGGTCCGAAATATGAGTTATGCCCGGCCAACGAGCGAGATGATTGGGACACAAAAACAATGAAAGGCATGGATAAGATCTTTATGGTTCGCGAAGTTGAGCGGGACTCGTCTTTTCTTCGCCGATTCCTAACGTGGGTACCGGCACTATTCCGGTGATCAAAGTCGAGAACGCGGATTATAACAGCAATCGGACGCTATTTTTGAAACACGCGCACGACGGTCGCGACCTCCAGTTGGAGTACGCCGAGAATACGTTGAAATACGTCCAACGGTTGTGGGGACACGAAGTTGTCCTTGAAACTACAGTCAACGAAAAACCGGCGCTTCTTTGCTTCGCCGGCAACAGATTAACAGTCAAGCCCATTGAATAGGAATGGGCTTTTTATTTTTAAAACAAAGGGGTAAGATGTATGTAATTCCAGAAGGAGTGCGACTATGAAGCTGGTAATTGATACTATCACCACGCCGCCCGAACTTTTTCGGGAGCTCCTTGACAAGATTTGGGAGATTCAGAATCTTCCTAAGACCAACGATTATCTCGTGGTTGAGGGTTATCTTATTGACGTTCTCATGGAGTTTTTTTACAAAGAGAAAGGCGACCTGAACGAATATCACCTCAATACAATTCTTTATTTGCTTCTCCCGCAAAACGGACGGGAGGCGAATTTAAGAATAAAATATATCGGAGATACAGCACTTTTGGTCTCCGGCGTATTTACCGCTCAAAAGCTGATCTCCCATAGAATTTTAGGTACGGAATACTATATTCGGACCGCCGCAACCGCATATCAGAAGCTGTATGAACGGATAATTAAAGAGGTGGGCGAGGCCGTTGTTTTTAATACCCTTGCCTCGGATATACAAAAATTTGTTCAGGTCCTTTCGTATGTGCTCGTGGAGGGAAATATTGGTATGGAACTTGATGTGGTCGCCGCCGTATGGAAGCGTTATGTGAATACGGGCGATCAAAAAAAATTACAATGGCTCCGCGAACAAGGAATCTATATACCGGAAAAAGATATTCTACAATAGAAATCGCGTACTACGCGATTTTTTATTTTAATTAGGCAAATTGGTCGATAAAACAGCTTACACGAACTTGACTGGGATTGACAAAACTTTCTATTCCTATACACTAAAACAATGCCAATTACACGATCAGCAAAAAAGGCCCTGCGCCAATCCGTACGGCGGCGCAAGCAAAACCTCCAAAAAAAGGAGGCATATAAACACGTGGTTCGCGATATCCGGCGAGCAATAACGGCCGACAAATTTGCCGATGCCCAAAAACTTCTTCCCGCGCTTTACAAGGCGCTGGATAAAGCCGCCAAAACCAATGCCATCAAAAAAAATAAAGCCAGTCGTTTAAAATCGCGGCTTGCTAAATTTATTTCCGGCGCGGCGAAATCAAAATCAGAAACCCCGATTAGAAAGAAACAAACTTAGTGGCTCTATCTATTCGGGGTTTTAAACAAAATAAGCATTTTGCAAAAAAGATATCGGGTGTTTCTTTCTAACGGGACGAAAATAGTATGTGAACAAGTGACTCTTTCGGCCTAGATAGGCCGATTTTTATTTTAAAATCCTCTTCGAAAAACCTTTTTACGCCCTGTTCCAAATTTTTCGTAGGAATTGTCCGTGTTATAACCGCGGATTTTTTCACAACATACGGATGCGGCGCTATGGATTTAGGTATGGCTTTTTTTTGCTCTTCACATGATTTCACGAGATATAAATTGCGCGCCCGACCGGATAAATAGGAAAACGTATTAAACTCATCCTGGCCGCCGTCTAATAAGTCGAAAAGTGCGGGAAGCGCTTTCGCGCGCGAAGTAAAAAACACATCTCCAAGATGAAAAATAGTGGGCGGCTCTACGGAGAATGAGATATTTCTTTGCGTATTGCGGCCATTAAGCAGCGCCATTTTATCAAGTTCGTTCGCAATACGCCATAAATCTGCGCCCCAAGACGCGAGACGCAAAAAGTCATCCGGCTTTAACGCCACCCCCCGCGTTCGCGCTTCTTCTTCCAGCCATTTTTTAAGCTCGCGCGGCGCCAGAAGACGAAATTCCTGCGACTTTGCACCCGCATCTTGAACCCCGTTACTCCTCGCCTCAAGAGACGAGACTTCTCCCAAAGAAGCTGATATGTGACTTTCGGTTGTCAGTCCTCTCCAGCCCAAAGGTCTAGGTTTTGGGGGAGTAACGGGGTGAATTTCTTTTAAACGCCCGCTACCAGCATTATCCAAGGCGCCATCCCATAAAATCAAAATTGTGTCTAGAGCATGTCTGGCGGCCGCTACCGCTGATTTAATCTGCGGAAATGATTCGGCGGCAGCAAATGCGTATTCAATCACCACAAGTTTTTTGGATTCAAAAAGCGAGCCCGATTCCAGCACACACTTTATATCCTCCGCCCTATTCTCCGTGAGATCAAAACGGTGAAAATTAAAATTGTTTCCGGCTTTTTCCCGGTATTGGGCGATTATCTCGTTCAATTTTTTCCGGCTCCGGTAGGTATCGGGGCCGTATAAGATATAAATCATACAAGTATCAAGTATTAAGTATCAAGTATTAAGAATCAAGTATTAAGGACTGAACGGATTTTCCTTAATACTTAATACTGTATACTTAATACTATTTCTGGTGTTTCGGACAAAAGTGCGTTGCTCTCTGCCCCACGACTATGCGTTTAATAATCGCGCCGTCACGAGAACATTTCTCTCCTGTTCTTTGATAAACCTTACGAACCGCATAATATCCTCCCTCGGAATCGTCCGGTTTGCGGTAATTGCGCATGGTTGTCCCTTCTTTATTTATAGCATTCTTAAGAACGCGCCGACAGGCCCTATAAAGCCGGCTCAATTCAGCGGATGAAAGATCGCGTCCTCTGCGCAGGGATCGGATCCCTGCGAACCACAAGACCTCATCCGCATAAATATTACCAATGCCCGAAATTATATTTTGATTTAATAAGAGAGATTTTATGATACCATTCTTTTTTCGTAAACGGTTCCGAAATTCGGCTAAAGAAATTTTTAAAGGATCGGGGCCCACTAAATCCTGCGGATTTGCCGCCAGCCGCACGCGCCCGAATTTACGAACATCGTTAAAAATCAGCCGCACGCCTCCGCTTAGATCAATCCGCATGCGATCGTGCGGACTTTTCCTGTCCGGATTTAATAAAATCTGTCCGGTCATCATTAAATGGATCAAAAGGTTGTTGCCGGAAGACAACACGAATGCAATATTTTTGCCAAAACGTTCAACGCTTTTAATTTTTTTCCCGATAACGGCGTGCCTCGTATATTCGTAAATTCGTTTCGGATTAGTTATTTGTTGACGCTGGCTTCCCCGAAAAATCCGCGGCGTATCGGATTCCATACTTAAAATCCTCCGCCCGCAAATCCGCGGCCGGAGGTAACGCACAATGGTTTCTACTTCAGGGAGTTCCGGCATATAAATTTATAATCCCTGCCAGAAGACCATGGGCTTGCCCATGGTTGAATGGCAGCCCGAAGCGAAGCGGAGGGGATTATATAGACCCAGTAATTTTGCAAAGC
>LCKU01000041.1:8464-18837 GCA_001001625.1 Parcubacteria group bacterium GW2011_GWA2_45_30
TACGAAGTCAGCAGTAAAATTAGGGTTATCTCGCGGCAACGCCTACGACTTATCGCATCTCAAAACCCAATTAATATCTGAATTGAGGCGGGACTCCGCATGCTTTCATTATACAACTTCAGAATTGTAACACGCTTCGCAATATACTATCTCCGGCCTTTCCGGCGCGTAACTTGTCTCAAACTCATTGGGGCATGGATGCTCGCCATGGATATGAGTAGCAGTATTCGTATATTGATTCGGTCCTTTATCTTTTGACTTTTGACCTTCGCATTCGCATCTCCTTGGCCACAGTTTTAATGGGTTTCTTTGCTTGATTCTCTGATAATGCCTGCAGTTGGGGCATAAACGGGGCAAAGGAATACTCATTTTACGGTAAAAGGCAAGCTCTTGGGGGATAATCTTAAAGGCCTCGGTGCATTGTTCGTTACACTTTGGGACATCGGATGTCCCGATGTTATGAGCGCATTCAATGACTTTGTTTATAATATCGTCTGTAACGTCCTTAATATGGTCCGGTATCTGGTTATTTTTAATCTGGATCTCGTAGTTTCGGGGTTCCGGGTCTTTCCAAGAGTATCCCTGCTCTATTGCCTGTTCCTTGGTTAAGGGGAAGTATTCCTGGGCTATGGTTTCATTATATGAGAATGGGGAGAGTTCGGATGGGAAGAATTCACCGTATTTATATACTCTGCCTTTCTTATCTACATAGGGCATGGAGTTCATGTGTTTTATGATTTTGGGGACTAGGGACTCGTATTCTTCCTTGGTGTATTGGCGGTTTAAGATGCAGTATTGCTTGTTACGCAGACCGGTGCAACCAAAAAGGTTTGATGATCCGGATCCGCACCAAAAACTGTATTGTACATCCATTACATTTCTAAAAACGATGTGACTGAATTTAATATTGCTAGCCTTCAGCCCCACAGTCATACATTCATACAGTCGTTCCGCTCCGTATCCCCAATCAGTATAATCATAGCAATCTTTAGTGGAGGGAACGTGGGTAAGTACTACGAATTTACTATCTTCCACGTCGGTAATTAAAAAACTTTGCTGAACGTTTTTAGAGTGATAAATATAATCTCCAGAGATCCGGGTATTAGAAAAACCGCGCATATATTTTTGCGGTTGCGCATTCCAAAATTTCTCCGCCTCAAACCGCAGTTTTTCAAAATTTTCAAATGATCCAAGCCGAAATTCTTCTAATTTTTTAAAATAGTTATCTCTATCGTAAGGAACATTAAAAATGTGGTAAGATTTATTTCTTAAATTAACGCAACCAAAACAATTTGTGCATCCGATACAATTTTTAGATAGCCATACTTCCGTGCATGACGAACAATCCACCGAAAAAACAGTGCGATAGCACTTATGTATGTTAAAATTATGCGCCGACAATTCGGATTCCGAGATATTCCCGTTATCAAAACAATCTTTACAGTTAAACACGCCCGAGCCGTATGCGGAATCCTGCACCACATCCGCATCGGAGATTAAATAACAATTTTTAAGCTCACCGGCCCAATTTGAATAATCACTGTTTATACAAGTCGTGTACTCGGTAAGAAGTATGGGGTGCGGAACCGCCCGCATGAGCTGCCGAAATTGTTCAAAAAACGGCTGCGCAAAATCATACTTTCTTCCGAACTGCAAAGGATCCCATTGATCGCCCCACCAATATTTTTGATCATATACGTTAAACGGTTTTTCAATCGAATACGTAGAGAGTAATTGTTCCGTATGTCCCGGAACATCGCAACTCCGCTTATAGAGCGTTTTTTCATTTCGCCAAAGTAATCTGCGTCGCAGTCGACACTCCGGACAAAAAGTCGGAGACGGGACTTTGATTTTTTCGTAAAACAAAAAGTCCTCCGGTTCGATGGTGAACTGGTTTTTACAGTTTTGGCAGATTTTAGTTTCCTGAGTCATTTTAATACGTTTTGGACGTTCTTCGCTCAACGCAAAAAACCAAGATTATTCTCTCGTAAATAGAATTGCCTCGGCGTCAGACCGGGGTATTTTATGCAAAATCCTAAAAACACCGGGATCAACTTGTAAATCCCAGCTTTTTAACAAGTTCATTATAGGAAAGCGTTTTTCTTCTGCCTAAATTGTGTTCGGCCGCCTTTAGCGCATTTTTCTGCGCGACCGTGGGTTGAAATTCTTCTATTGTCTTAAGTCCGCGTAACATCTCATATTCCTTGCGCGGAATTACTACCAGGTCATCTTCCCGAACCATTTTTTTAGGAATAGTAATTACGTTCATGGTGTCATGATAACACGCCGCAGGTTGTGCGGCAAGTCATTAATTTTTTAATCATATAATCTCTTTCAGATAACACTCCTTGCAATAAATAATTGGCGCGTCCTCTTTTCGATAATTCGTGCGAAAGGATTTACCGCATTTATCGCAGGTATGCTCCACCAGTGTCATTTGCCAGACCCAGCGCTTAACTTTTTCCTCAATCCGGCAAAAAGGACAACGGCGCGGAAGCGGAAAATTATGAACGGATTTTTATAGTTTTGGCATCTTCGTGATTCTTGATTCATCCCGTTAGAAGTTTATTCTTGTGCTAACCTCGACCCCAAATACCAGTTGGTATGTTGTCTTGAACCCCAGTAAAAGTTTGACATATACTTCTAACGGGATTCATGCTTATTGATTCAAAGGAGCTTGCTCACCCCAATTCTTTCCCATTTCAACATCCACCGCCAACGGAACTTTTAATTTAGCAGTGTTCTCCATTATTTCTTTAATCTTTGGGGCATACTTTTTGACTGTCACATCCTTTATCTCAAACAAAAGTTCGTCATGCACCTGTAAAAGCATCCGCACCTTATCCTCTAATTTTTCTTTACGGACCCAATCGTCAATTTTTATCATTGCCATTTTAATTATGTCGCCAGTGGCAGTCCCTTGCACCGGCATATTCACGGCCATGCGCTCGGCCTCACGCTTCATCTGCCAATTCGGAGATAAAATTTCCGGGATGTAACGCCGGCGTCCAAAAATGGTCTCCACATATCCTTTTTCTTCGGCAAATTGTTTGGTTTCAATAATATAATTAGCGATGCCGGAAAATTTTTTAAAATACTCATCTATAAATTTTTTGGCATCATCCCGCGACATGCCGGTTGCCTCGGAAAGCGCTTGCGATCCCATGCCGTAAAGCACTCCGAAATTAAGGGTCTTGGCCGCTCTACGCAATTCCGGCGTAACTTTAGCCAAGGAAACATTATAAATTTCCGCGGCGGTCATTTTGTGAATATCGAGTCCGTTTTGAAAGGCCTCAATCATTTTTGTGTCATTGGCAATGTGCGCCGCGACCCGAAGTTCAATCTGCGAATAATCAAATGAAACAAGCCTAAATCCTTTTTCAGCAACAAACGCCTTGCGAACTTCTTTTCCGTAATCCGACATTATGGGAATATTTTGCAGATTTGGATTGGCTGAAGACAGCCGCCCGGTCGCGGTACCGGTTTGATTAAATGTGGTATGCAAACGTCCGGTTTTAGGATCAACCAGCAAAGGAAGCGTATCAACATAGGTTGTTTTCAATTTCATGAGTTCGCGATAATCCAAAATTTTGGGGACAATCGCGTGCTTCTCTTTTAATTTCTCAAGTTCCGATTCACGAGTGGAGACCACTCCGCCTTTATCGGTTTTACGCAGCCCTTTGGTCGCCAAAAGCAATTTGTCAAAGAGGATTCGCGATAATTGCTGGGATGAATTAATGTTGAATTCCTCGCCCGACTCGTGATAAATTTCTTGGGTGAGTTTTTTAAGTTCGGCGTCTATTTTCACCGAGAGCCCCTGCAAATATTTTTTATCAAACAAAATTCCCTTCTCTTCCATGTCCGCCAGAATAGGCGTAAGCGGCATTTCAATATCCAAAAACACCTTGCGGATTTCCCCTTCGGAAAGCTTTGCCTCAAGAGACGATACGATCTCAAAAAAGTGAATAAATTCATCCGGCGCATCCTGGGAAACCATACGGCCGAGTTCACGCGAAGCAACAGCCAGATATGAAAAGTCCCGTAAAAATTGACTGGTTAAATAAGCGGCAATCATGGTATCAAAATAAATGCCGCAAATATTCACGGCTTGCGCGCGTAAAAATTGGATAATTCCCTTCCCGTCATGCGCATACCATTCGCGCTTGCCCTCCAAAATGCTTTTCACCGTCTTTTCTCGAAAAAGCGGCTTGTTTATGACCACAACCGCACCGGACTCATCCTCAACCGCAAAAAGGTTGTTTTCGTATAAAATAAACCCAAGACGTTTTTGCTCCGAATCCGCCATAAAATTTTCGAAGTCCTTTGCGGTCTTTAAAATGCGCCGGGCTCTCTCCGGTCGAGCCACGACTTCAAGCAACGCTCCCTGCGTTGCTACGGATTTTTCTTGGCGCGTCACGGGGCGCAATTCTGAATCACCGGATTCCCCGAGGCGCTTCAATAAACTAAAAAAACCGAATTTCTGAAAAAGCACGCGGACGTCGGGACTCAAAATATCGCCTTTCCATGCGGAATTTTCGAGTTGAAATTCAATTGGCGTATCCAAATTGATCCGAGCCAACTCTTTGGAAAACTTGGCATCTGCCTCACCCTCCGCAAGTTTCGCGGCAACGGATTCGGAAATCCGCTTGTCTTTCTTTTTAAGCGCTCCATAAACGCCTTCTATGGAATTGAAATTTTTAAGAAGCTCGGTCGCGGTTTTCTCGCCAATCCCCTTAACACCCGGAATGTTGTCGGACGGATCACCACGAAGGCCTTTATAATCAACCAGCTGCCTCGGGGCCAAACCAAACCGTTCCCGCACCGCTTTTTCATCATAAATAACAGTGTCGGTTATGCCCCTGCGCATGGAATACACTTTTAAACTTTTACGCACAAGCTGAAATGCATCTGCGTCGCCGGTTACAATAACTACTTCAATTTTTTTATTTCTCTCAAGATGCGATGCAATTGTCCCAATAATATCGTCAGCTTCGTATCCGGCTTTCTCAAAATATGGAATTTTAAATGCCGCAAGAACCTCGCGCACTTTGGCAAACTGACTCGTCAGTTCAGATGGCGTTTCAGGCCGTTGCGCTTTATAGCGCTCATAGGCAACATGCCGGAATGTGGGGCCCGGCATGTCAAAAGCCGCCGTGATATAATCGGGTTTTAATTCGCGCAAAATCCGCAAAAGGATGGTGGTAAATCCATAAACCGCATTAATCGGCTCCCCCGCCGGAGTCGTTAAAGGCGGCAAGGCGTGATACGCCCGATGAATTATGGCGTGAGCATCAATTAAAATAAGACGTTTCATAAAACAAATTGTCGCGAATCAATAGCGAATTTTCGCGAAGCGCGAATCTTACGTATCATATTCGCAATACCCTTTCGCCAGGTCTCTTCCCGTGTTCAAATTTAATCCGTATCGCATCTTTGGGTATTATTCTGCGGATGCGATCTGCCCATTCAATAAGAATTATCGCGTCTTTGTCTTTTAACAAATCTTTAAATCCAAGGTGCAATAAATCTTTCGGCGAATCAAGGCGATAGCAATCAATATGAATTAGATGGCGTAGCGCATAGCGTTTAGTGTTTAGCGGATAGACCTTTATAAGAACAAACGTAGGGCTTAAAACATTTTCTTTGGCGCCGAGCGCCCGGGCAAACCCCTGCACAAACGTGGTCTTGCCTGCGCCCAGATTACCCTCCAACGCCAATACTAAAGCGCCGGAACGAGAACTGGATAAACTTATGGTTTTAGCCAGGCGCGCCGCATTATCCAGTGTGGATAACTATTTTAGTTGACGTGTGGATGACAACGCGCTACGAATACATTAAGAAAACCTAAAAAGAGAGGTATTGTGCGTTTTTGCGAAATTTGCGTAGGCGCGGTTACAAATAAATGAGCGAGGCGACAAGGGAAGCCGCGAGCGGACGTAGCGGAGGACTCCCGTTGCCGAGCGAATATTATTTGTCCGCGCCGCAGCACTTGAGCAAAACGCACAATACCGAATGATCCCTATGGATATTCAAAAGGCCGTCCAACTTATTGAGCAAGGGAAACACGTCGCATTTATCCTTCCGCCGAGTCCGTCTTTTGATTGCCTGGCCGCGGCTGAAATTCTTGCGCAAGTGCTTGAGTCCCGGGGAAAACGGGTGGGCTTTGTAATGCCAGCGGAAAACCATCCGTTTATCCGCAATGATATTTTCCCGACGGTTGCCGCCATCCGGCCGCTCCTAAAAGAATTTGTGGTATCACTTAACACGGAAAATTTGCCGGTTGCCGAGTTGCGCTATGAAAAACAAGACTCCGGCATTGACGTTATTTTTTCACCGAAATCCGATCCGCTCTCCGAAAAGCTAATTTCCTTCCGGAGCGGAAAACCTCTTTGCCAGGCGGCCGTCATGCTTGGCATTCCGCATATTGAAGACCTGGAACAAACTTCATATCTCCCCCCGGAATTTTTTACTGAAACGCCCTTAATCGCCATTGATACCGCAAAGAATCATTCACGTTATGGAGAGGCAAACCTCATTGATTCCGACCGCGCGGCGCTTTCAGAAATTGCCTACCTTTTAGTATCGTCATTTTCCGAGTCGCCACTTGACGCAAAACAAGCAACTCTCGCGCTTGCCGGAATTCTTTCTGCAACCAATGAACTACGGGATCCAGCAGCCGGAGCAAACACCCTGCTTGCCGCATCCGAACTCTTGCGCCTGGGGGCCAACCGGACGGACGCACAAAAATATCTATCAACCCAAACAACGTATGACCTCAACCCCCTTTTGGGGCGCGCCCTGGTACGCTCAAAAAAAGACGAGAGCGGCGTGTTTTGGTCGCTTTTAACCTCGGAGGATTTTGAAAAAAGCGGGAAATCCGCACATGATATAACGCGCCTCATGCCGGCCCTTGAAAAAAATCACGACCCCGCAGCAATTATTGCCCTGCTCTGGCAGAATCCATCTACCCAAAAGATTCAGGCAACTCTGGCTGGACCGCGGGAAAAACTTGAGACGATAAAAGAATCCTCGGCCGGAGAATTCCAAAGCCCGTATCTTGCGCTATCCATAACATTTTCTTCTTTCCGCGAAGCGGAGGTATACATTTCCCGGCTTACTTCGGCAAACTGATATATTTTGCCCGCGTTCTACCTGCCTGGGGACACGTTAAGTATCCCACAAAAAATCTCCGTGGTAGAATAAAGGCATGCCTATACCCGCTGAAGAAAAGGTAACGCGGAAATATGAAATGCTTCGCCGGAAGGAGGAAGAAGAAAGTGTTAAACTGCTTTCGCAAAAATATAAACTCCCCTATATTGATCTTTTTATCTTTCCGATCGAAATAGATGCTATAAAAACCCTGCCCGAAGACAGGGCCCGGGCGGCTAATTTGGCCATATTCCAGCGCGCCGGTAAAAATTTAAAAATCGGCGTGCGAACCCCGGAAAAAGAAGAAACCAAAACCGCGCTCAAACACCTTGAATCCGACCGCTATACTTACGAACTTTATCTGATATCAGTACACAGCTTAGAACACGCTCTGGGGTTTTATAAAAAGATCCCCGAGGAACACAAAAGAACCGCTGGCGCCATTGAAATCGCTCATGAACGCATTACCGAGCTCCGCCAAGAAATAACTAATCTGGCGGAAATCCGCACTAGAATCGAGGCCACATTTTATTCCAAAGCGACCGACTCCCTAGAAATAATACTGGCGGGAGCCATAGCCGTAGACGCGTCCGATGTTCATATAGAACCGCAGCCGGACTCGTGCCGCATCCGCTACCGGCTAGACGGCGTGCTCATGGATATAATCAATATCCCAACGAAACTTTACCAATTGATTCTATCGCGCATCAAACTTATATCCGAATTAAAATTAAACATACACGAAAAAGCGCAGGACGGCAGATTTACTATGCATGATTCCGTTGACATTGAGGTGCGCACCTCAACCCTGCCAGGCCCTGCGGGCGAGAACGTGGTCTTGAGAATTTTAAATCCCAAAACTATAGCTGTTCCGTTTGCAGAGCTTGGCATGCAACCCTGGGTCGTTGCCCTGATGGAAAAAGAGCTAAATCGGCCTAATGGCATGATTTTAACCACCGGTCCTACCGGGTCCGGAAAAACAACCACACTTTACGCTTTTTTACGGAAAATCCACACGCCTGACATTAAAATAATCACGCTTGAAGATCCGATTGAATATCACTTGCCCGGGATTGAGCAAACACAGGTAGACGCAAAAAGGGGCTATGATTTTGCCGCGGGCCTACGCTCAATCCTGCGCCACGACCCGGACGTAATATTGGTGGGAGAGATACGTGATCTTGAAACGGCTGAAACCGCCATGCATGCAGCATTAACCGGACACCTGGTATTTTCCACCCTGCACACCAATAATGCCGCAGGCACAATTCCCCGCCTGATTGATCTTGGCGTACGGCCCTCGATCATAGCTCCGGCCATAAACATTTCCATGGCGCAACGCTTGGTGAGAAAATTATGCGCGTCTTGCCGCAAATCAGTAAAACCCGACAAAAAGGGGGTGGCAGATTTAGAAAAAGAACTGGCTTTATTCCCCAAAAACGTACCTACGCCCGCGAAAGACAAATGGTCTATTTTTGAGGCGCTAGAGACCGGATGCCCGGCTTGTAACCATACGGGATATAAAGGCCGATCCGGAATTTACGAAATAATTTTGATTGACGAGAAAATAGAACATCTAATCCTTAAAGAGCCGTCGGAATATGAAATAAAAAAACTGGCCGCGGGCCAGAGACAAATCAACATGCAGCAAGACGGACTTTTAAAAATTCTATCGGGCGTTACGGATTTTAAGGAATTAGAGCGCGTAGTCGGAGAATAGTTACTAGTAACTGGTTATTGATAACTGATAACTGGTAATTAATTTACTCCCTTCGGATCGTGGGCAATTACTCCGGTTTAGGAACGCGGAGGCTAGGATTTTCGCCAGGCATGAACCAGTAACTGGTAACCGGTTACTAGTTACTAATAACCAGTGTCCAGCAACCAGTTCACCCTGGTATAAAAATCCCCTTAAGGTTGATGGTCTCTTCCTTAATTGCCCACGATCTGAAGGGATTAATGAAACTACTTTTTTACACAAAAAAAGGGCGTTTTTAACCCTCCATTTATATTTACATTATAGCAAACTATAGATCTTATGTCAAATTTGCTTCAAAAACCAAAATCCGAATCGGGCGATCAGACACTTGATCTGGCGCTCCGCCCAAAGCATTGGGACGAATTTATAGGACAGGAACATCTTAAAAAAAATGTACGGATTTTGATTGATGCCGCCAAAAAACGGGGGGAGGCGATGGAACACATACTCTTGTCCGGTCCGGCTGGCCTTGGCAAAACCACCATGGCCTACTTGGTGGCCAGGGAACTCAACACCAATATCCGTATAACCTCCGGCCCGGCGATTGAACGCGTGGGAGATCTTGCTTCAATTCTGACCAACCTCACGCCGCATGACGTTTTGTTTATAGATGAAGCGCACCGCTTGAATAAAATGATTGAAGAAGTGCTTTATCCAGCCATGGAATCGCGGAATCTTGATATTATCATCGGCAAGGGGCCGTCGGCGCGCACCATTCAGATTGAACTGCCGCCCTTTACACTGATTGCCGCGACCACCCGAATCGGCCTTTTATCAGGACCTCTGCGTTCGCGTTTCGGCGCCGCCTTCCGTCTAGGATTTTACCTGCCGGCCGACATTGAAAAAATTATTTCCCGTTCCGCCGTTATGCTCGCCGTTTCCTGCGATAAAAAAGCAGTTGCGCGGATTGCGGCGGCATCCCGTTCCACGCCCCGCGTTGCCAACCGTCTCCTAAAGCGCTGCCGGGACTATGCGCAAGTCCACGGCATCGGCGTCATAACCGACGACATTGCCTGCCTCGCCCTTGAACTGCTTGAAATTGATCCTCTGGGACTTGAGGCCATGGACCGAAAAATGTTAGAGGTGATGATAACCAAATTCAACGGAGGTCCGGTGGGATTACAGGCAATTGCCGCGGCCGCCTCTGAAGAAGAAGATACAATTGAAGAGGTGTATGAGCCGTATCTTATGCAGTTGGGTTTTATTGAACGCACCCCGCGCGGCCGGGTTGCAACCGAGCGCGCCTACCGCCATCTCAATCTTCCCATTCCCTCCCAAAACAGATTATTAGCGTAAAGCAAACAGCTACGAACACAGAATGTTTTTTATAGCCACCCTTATCTTTATAATCTTCACCGCCCTCTATACCCTGGCTTCTTCCGCCGTGATATATCATCTCAAACAGTACACCGTGCCTCAATATCATGCGCCAGGAGTTATAATAATGTTTTTTATTCTTCTGTCA
>LCKU01000042.1:0-4768 GCA_001001625.1 Parcubacteria group bacterium GW2011_GWA2_45_30
CCCGCCCGGTGTCACCTCGTGATACCGGGCACATTTTTTATAATCCCTGCCAGAAGACCATGGGCTTGCCCGTGGGTCTCTATAATATGGTTCTGTTGCCGAAGACAACTAATGAATGTATAGTTTATATGGAACTGCGCCTATGCCCTCGTGGTGAAATGGACATCACACCAGGCTTCGGACCTGGTATTCCGGGTTCAAATCCTGGCGAGGGCGTTTACTAAATTAAATATACATTTATGAATGAAGATTATATAAGTTATGAGGACGCGCAAAAAAGAGATGAGGATCTGCGGGAAGAACTTAATGCCCTGCGCAAGCGCGTACAGAAATTAACAAACGAGTTGAAAAATGACGGATATGTATTTAAATTGGAGGAAACAAGCAATGAATACTTGATAAAAATAGGTGGAAGAACAACCCATATTTTGAAGGCGAAAGAACTGCCATGGAACTCTCCAGGGAAAACAAGGATGACAATGGAGGAAATTATACACGAAACCGTCATAAAAACCGCTCCGCGAGAGGAAAAAAGAGATAGAGAGGGCACATAGCTCAATGGTAGAACGTTTCTTTGACCCCGCACTAAAAATTTGCGCGCTTAGCTCAGTGGTAGAGCGACTCTTTGACGTAGAGTAGGCCGGGGGTTCAATCCCCTCAGCGCGCAGTTCAAATTTTAGTGCGGGGCAGGCGTCTTTGAGACCCAAGGTTCAATCCCTTGTGCGCCCATCATTCAGACTGTCCCAAAACTCGGTTTTTACCCCACAGCGGCATCCGGGTACATTGTTTCAGAAAGGCCCCACAGGCTCAAAACCGAGTTTTCAGACAGTCTGATTTAAGAAAAAGTTTAGGATAAAGGTACTTTTATCTTTTTAGATTAGTATAAGATGTTTTTAATTTTTGCTCGCGTTCAAATCTTTCAATAGCAAGTTGGATTAGCCGATCAATAAGTTCGCTATACGGCATGCCGGATGCCTGCCAAAGCCGCGGATACATACTGATGGAAGTAAAGCCCGGAATAGTATTGATTTCATTAACAACCACATCTCCGTCCTCTTTCAGGAAAAAATCCACCCTGCCCATGCCTTCGCAGGATAATATCTTGAATACTGCAATTGCCATATTTTGAATTTTTTTAGCCGTATCTTCGGAAATTTTGGCTGGCACCTCAAGTCCTGCCCCGTCTTCATCAATATATTTCGCCTCATACGAATAAAAGTCGCGGTGCGGAATAATTTCGCCGGGCACCGATGCTTGAGGGTCGTCATTTCCCAAAACCGCGCATTCAATTTCCCTTCCTTTGATAAATTGCTCCGCTAAAATTTTGGTGTCGTATTGAAATGCATCTTCTACGGCATTCCTAAATTCTCTCTCACTATATACTTTGCTTATGCCGATTGATGATCCCAGATTTGCCGGCTTCACAAAAAATGGAGAACCGAGCTCCGCAACAATTTTTTGATAATCCGTGGGGTTGTGCTTTTCACGAAATACCAAAAAATTTGCAACCGGAATCCCGGCATCGCGCAACAGGCGTTTTTGCACGTCTTTGTCCATGCCCACAGCCGATCCTAAAACGCCCGCCCCGACAAATGGAATATCAGCAAGTTTTAACAAACCCTGCACTGTGCCGTCCTCGCCGAAAGTTCCATGCAAAACCGGGAATATCACATCTATTGAGTTTATAGCGCGGTCTCCGGAAAACGTAGCGAGTTTCCCCCCGCTTTGCGGGATAAGCGCAACGCCTTCAGCGGAACCCTCCGAAACAATTATCCCAAATTTGTTATTTTCAGATAAAAATTGAGTTGGGTTAGGTAAAAGCCATCTTCCGCCTTTGGCAATGCCGATCGGCACAACTTCATATTTTTCCTTATCTATGGCATCCGTCACATTGCGCGCGGACTGCAAAGAGACCTCATGTTCCGCTGATTTTCCGCCAAAGAGTATACCTACTCTTATTTTTTTCTTGTTCATCCCGTTAGAAGCAGATCGCGATCAAGTGATATGATCTGCTTGCATTATCTTATTCATTTTGTACTTTATACTCAAATATGATAATCCCGTATACGCGATCGCGGCTTCTAACGGGATTACATATCCACTATAACCGAATTTCTGCAAAAATGTTAATTTTTTCAAAAAAACCGCACGGATGCGGTTTTTTAAAACATAAGTCGCGAGTTTTAGCGCCACGGCATGAACTGCATAAAAGGCGAGAAGAGAAGCGCGGCGGCATTGGCCGAATAAATGGAGTTTAGAGCGGATTCAGCCGGATTTATAACCGGAGACGGAAAGGGATTGGTAAGATATTCAATCATGTATGACAAAAGAAATCCGGCAAGCACCGCCAGAGCCAAAAGCCCCAAAATACCAATTACTATAAAAACCATAATTGCTTTTTTAAACTTGGGTTCATCCGCTTCGGAGACCGCTGTTGCTTTAATATCTTTGAGTGTGCGGTATATGACAAAGGTGTAAATAATGCTTAGAGGAAATACGAAGAAATTATTATACAAAATCCCGATTATTTGCCCGAAAATTGGAACTTGAGGCGGTGCGGAAGACCCTCCTTTTAACGCCGAAAATAGAACTGGTCCCACGGATATGAGGTTTACCAAAAATCCGAATATTGCCAACACAAACCCTAAAAAGAATAACCTCCAGAAAACCGGTCCCCAGAATCCTTTAACATAATGCCAGCTTGCAGTAAGCGCTTCCATGCCGTTCTTTCCTTCGGAAAAAAGCACATAAAGAGATAAGCTCAACCAAATTGAGACCAGAAGCCCCGGAATTAATAAAAGAAATGTTCCGCCCAGCGTGGTAAAGCCCATTAAGAAACTTACCCAGACAAACGGAAAGAAAAAATGCAGCCCCCGGCTAAATGCGCCCGAAATTCCTCCTTGCGGTTCTCCGTTTTCCGTCACCGCGTCAAAAAGCGCTAGACGCGCGGCAAATGCGCTTAAAAACGAAATAATTCCCAGAAGTATAAAAAGCAGGATTGATCCACTTTGTCCGGCAAATATCCATAATAAAGAGATTGCGAAAGGAATTGCCGAAATCCCGGCAATGATTTGCCAATGGTTAAGATAAAACGAGATTGCTGTTCCGAATATCCGCGAAGCCGGGGGAAGGGCCTGTGAGTATATAGAAGGCAATGGCGCTATAGTTGCTGTGTTTTCCATATTTAGTTATGATAACCTCTAATAAATCAAAAGGCAATGTAAGTTGTCAGCAAATTCTAAACCAAATCTTTTTTCTTGTCTTCAAATTCTTTTTTGTCAATCTCACCCTTGGCGTAGCGTTCTTTCAGGATTTCAAGCGGGGATTTATCTTTTCTATGCGCATCATCGCCAGAATTATGTCCGCACATACGACCTCTTCCGAAACCTCCTCTTATTAAGGCGATAATCGCCCAAATTATGAGGCCCCAAAAAACAAACATAAATATCCAACCGAAACCGCTAACGGGGTTCATCATATTATTTGTTGAATTACTGCCAAAGGGAGATGACCTGTCCTGAGCGCCGTCGAAGGACCACCCTCCCCACATCATGTTCATCATCGGCATCCAACCGCCGCTTATTGACGGAAACGCGGCGGAAGTATCGCAACCGGAAAAACGCTTGCCCATGACAATATGAATCTGCTCCTCGCCATCTTCACCGTGAACTTGAATCATCATATTGTTCATCGCCTCGTGGGAGTCGTCCATCATTTGGCCCATAAAGTACTCACCGAGAGTTCCGAAATTGTCATCGGATAAATCCCGGCAAACCAATTCTTTAGCTTGAAGTTTTTCCCAAACTGTTTTTCCTTCGGCCTCTTCGCGAGCGGTGTGGCCATCTGAAACTATTGCGGCATTTTCCATCCCTTCAACTCCGCTCGGCACAGGCATTCCTTGGGCAAAAGAAGAGTTGAGAAGCAACACAAAACTGAAAACAAAAATAAAAGTTGCGATAAAAAAGATTTTTTTCATAATCTATTTTGCGTTGTTAATAATGTTTTGAATGATTTGATCAATTTCTTGCGGTCTCCTGCCCAAATCGGCCTGCGGGAAAAATTGCGACAAAATAGTCGGACGCATGCCGGAAATAAAAGTTTGCCCGTCTTTTACATAGACATTTATCTTGCAGGGCAGACAAAGGCCGATTTTAATGTCCTTATTCAAAAACTCGTTGGCAAACTTTGCATTGCAAAATTCAACAATCTTAAATGGCTCTCGTTCAAAACTCTTCTCGGCTAAAGTTTTTTGCACATCGTGAACATATAAAACCCGCATACCGGCTTTGGCGATTTCGTCTTGAACATTTTGAACCGCCGCGTAAAAAGTTTTGGTTGTAGTTACAGTATAATCAAACTCCATAATTTCTAATATAACAATTTTTGACCCCGTCAGAAAGCGGTGGGTGCAGGGCTCGAACCTGCAAGGGATTTCTCCCGCTGGTTTTCAAGACCAGTGCCCTACCATTAGGCGAACCCACCGCTTTCCTACGGGAAAGACCATCGCCTTTAATCACTCTTACACCCTTCCAAATTTTTAGTGCGGGCAAGACCAACACCGTTTTACTGCCAGTTCACCGTGATAATATCATTTAATGGGGCCATTAGCAACGCCATTATTTCTTTTTATCATGTAAAACCAAACGTATAAAATAAGCAATACGACTATATTCGGAAAAAAGATATACGGGTCTGACCAACCGATTCCGTCAAAACGGAAATCCGAGATCGGCCACAAAAATGGCGTGGGGAAAAATTGATAAGAATG
>LCKU01000042.1:4904-7364 GCA_001001625.1 Parcubacteria group bacterium GW2011_GWA2_45_30
ATTCTACAATGCGGCCAGCGGTAATCGAAACCGCGCCTGCTCCTTGGCAAGGAGCCGTCCTGCCACTAAACTATGGCCGCGTTATTAAAACTAAAACTATGTTTACAAAGCTCTTTTGATTCATATATTTACTGATTGACACGAATATTAATTTCGACCTTATGATTAAAATTTTTTCTTCCCCCAAAATCAAATATGGTTCCCTCCAGAGGCGGGCAGGCGAGCCGACTCTGAATAAATTTCTTTCAGAAATTTAACGGAGCAAGTGTTTTTCTCCGGATTATTTTACGAACTATGTTTTGTAACTTTTTAAAAATGCCGGGGGGGAGAATCGAACTCCCTACGCCAGCCTCTTCCGAAGCTGAATTGGACTATATCATCATCCTTTCGTAAAAACGACAGGAGCTGGGCGCTTATGCAAGATTATTGTTGGAACTCACTTGCTAGTCTCTACACCTTCTGGGAAATCTATGTCCCTCCCAGCTTGGCTCGGGATTGTTCCGTATCGCGGAATGTTCCCCGAATTCACCCAATTTTTCTCAACCTCGATTACTCGAAGTGGCCCCAAAGAATTCAGGGCTGCGCTCTGCCAATGAGCTACCCCGGCAATAAACACACTCTACACGAATTTCTGAATTCCTTCAATATATCCAATGATCCGATGAAACAAAGGTGTATCGGCAACCACTATCTGTACAACACCATATGGTAACCGATTAAAGGGACGTTTTCCGCGGCTTGATTTACTAATGCCATTATATATTTTGCCAAAATTTTGTATTGGGATTTCAGTTTCTTTTTGCCAATATTTTGTGAGAGTTCCGGCATTCTGATTCGGAAATATCCGTATGCTTGCTTTTATTCTTTCGTTTGGTACTTTGCAGTATTCGCGTAAAAACCTTAAAAATATTTTTACTAAATATGGATCGGAGTTAGTTAACGATACAGGATGATGCGTGAGTTTACGCCCGTTTCTTACAATCGGGCGTTTATATCCCTCTGCCCAATATAATGCGCTGCCGATAAGCAATAAGTCGGCGTTGGAGAGGGGCCTTATCTCTTCGGACGCTACTTTACGGGTAGCATATGCCCGTTGCTTGGCAAGTATAGTTTGATTTTTATTCCGTCTAATAAGTCCCTCGATGGATTTTTTTGCCGCCCGTTGTTCTATTTTCGTTTTTAGCCGTTCTGAAATCACTACTCGCGAAAGCCAGCCCGAAAGCGTGGATTTTGGAGCACCTAAAATTTTACTTATTTCGCTATAACTCTTTCCTTGAAGACGAAGAGTAAGCGCAGTATTTTTGTTACGTCTCATATAAGTATTGCCTACACTTATAAGTGTAGGCAATACTGTTCGGAATTTCAATCACGGTTCTCCACAATTGGTTACTCGGCAAAATTATTTTGAATGTTCTTCCAGTAATTGAATATACGATTTTGTGGTGCTTTTGGCAAATGAAAGCCCGAGTTTCCCGGCATACGAACGGATTTGATTCGGAGATGCCTCAATCTCCACAAATTTTCCAAACGGAAGTGTATCAAGCGTAATATCTGCTCCGCGAATTTTCCAACATTCTCTTGTTTTGGAGTATGCCAGCCACTCGTAAAATCCCAAATAGGCAAGTAATTTTTTGGTTTCTTCCGCGTTGCTTACTGAAATTTCATATTCATCTACGGATTTGAATGTCGTGTGGGTTGAATTGGCTTTCAGAGTTAGCCGGTGATCTTTTGCGGTTCGTAGGCGAAACGTCACCCCTTTTTTCCGTAAATTAGTTTTAGGCGTATCAAAATACCAGTTCTTTTCCTCGCCCGCCCAAGTTCGTTTTGCGCCAATTCTTTTAAGTTGCCGCCGTATGGGCGCAAAATCAGACGTAATAAATTTTAATTCTATTTCTCTTTTCATCTCACCTGGACTTTGCAATAGTTATAACGTTGGTTGAAAGAAGAGAATTTGGCACTAAAATTTTTTTCTCCGCGGATTCAAGCGTAGTATAGCGAAGGCCTATTTCCTCCACTTTTCCCTCAAATCCGCTAACCATAATGTGGTCTCCGGGTTTAAACGTCCGCGAGGTAAGAATCAATACTCCGGCTACTGCGTTAGAAAGCGTATTTTGCAATGCGATGCCAAGGACAATGCCGGTAATGCCGAGCCCCGCGAAAATAGCCGAAATATTTACTTCAAACATATTTACCGCAAACATAAGCCCTATGGCAAACAGGGTAAATTTTATGGCTTGTCCCGCAAATAAAAAGGCCTCGTGAGCAGAACTATGTTTTCCGAGCCACACTATTATTTTTTGCGCCAAAACTCCGACCGAAATAAAGGCCAAAAATACGGCCACCGCAACCGGAAGTTTTTCTAAAATTATTGCTGTTAAATCTGCTTGCATACCATGTATTATATACCAAAAGATTTAATCCTAAAAGCCCCCCCGCGGGGGGCTTTTAGAGTTAGAATGC
>LCKU01000043.1:0-840 GCA_001001625.1 Parcubacteria group bacterium GW2011_GWA2_45_30
GGGACAGCCGCATAGAGCATTAATCTTCGTATGATTATTCCGCGTTGACCCTTCATTAGAAAAAGCGTCGGAAAGAAATAACGCAATTCATAGATGCAGTGAAATGTTCCCAAAAATCCGCCAAGGATATGTCCGTAATTATCCCACATCCATTCAGGGGTTCCGAACGCCGCAGTTCGCCATTTCCACGGACCCCAGATAAAATAAAATCCGTACCACATCAGAATCCATGCCAAGTGAATGGTTACTCCGCGCCAATCGCGCCATTTAATAATGGGATATATGACCCCGATAAAAACCGCGATAAGCGTTAAAACCGTAACTATTATGGCTTGTAAGCTCATACGGTTATGCCTTTGAAAAAGATCATGTCCTAATATGAGAATAGTTCATTTAGAAACACTTGACAAGAATTCAGCGTTGACTATAATACAGGAAATTAGCAGTCATTAAGGTCGAGTGCTAAAGCAACACTAACAGCACGAACAGGCAATATACGAACAGCACGAACAGAAAAACTGTTAGCGCTGTTCGTTACTGTTAGCACTGTTCGCGATACATGAATATAAAACCTTTAGGCGATCGGGTGGTGATTGAGGCCCAGGATAAAAAAGAGGGAAAAACCAAGGGCGGAATTTACCTTCCGGATACTGCCGATAAAGAGCGCCCGGAACAGGGCAAAATTGTCGCGGTTGGGCCGGGACGGCTTTCTGACGACGGCAAACGCCTGCCCATGAATGTTAAAGTGGGGGATAACGTGCTTTTCACCAAATACGGCCCCAATGAAATAAAGGTCGATGAAAAAGAATATTTGATTGCGAGAGAGGAGGATATATTAGC
>LCKU01000043.1:898-5446 GCA_001001625.1 Parcubacteria group bacterium GW2011_GWA2_45_30
AAACAAATTCTTACAGCAGAAAAAGCGAAACTGGCGGTGAAGCGCGGCATTGATCTACTTGCCAACACTGTAAAAATGACGCTCGGACCCAAGGGCCGGAACGTAATTTTGGGCAAGTCATTCGGCGCGCCGCAAATCACCAATGACGGGGTTACCATTGCCAAAGAAATTGAACTTGAAGATAAATTTGAGAATCTGGGCGCGGAACTTGCCAAAGAAGTAGCATCCAAGACCAATGATGTGGTAGGGGACGGCACTACGACTTCGGTGGTGCTCGCGCAAGCCATTATTGATAAAGGTCTTAAATATACCACCCTGGGGTTAAATCCAGTCGGTCTTCGCAATGGCCTGGAATTTTGGGCCGGAAAAGTGGTGGAGGCGCTTAAATCCGATAAAATTTCACGGCCGGTAAAATCAACCGATGAGACCAAGCATGTGGCCACAATTTCAGCGGAGTCCGCGGAACTTGGCAGCATAATTGCCGAGGCCATTGAAAAAGTGGGGAAAGACGGCGCAGTCACAGTTGAGGAGTCGCAAGGCACCGGAATTGAAAAAGAAGTAGTGGAGGGAATGCAATTTGACCGCGGCTATGTTTCTCCTTATATGGTGACTAATGCCGAACGTATGGAAGCGGTAATTGATGATCCATTGATTTTGATTACTGACAAAAAAATATCCTCGATTCAGGACATTGTGCCTTTGCTTGAAAAAATATTAAAAACCGGTAAAAAAGAAATCGTGATTATTGCCGAGGACGTGGAGGGAGATGCACTGGCGACTTTAGTAGTAAACCGTCTGCGCGGAGGAATAAATGTCTTGGCAGTCAAAGCTCCGGGATTCGGGGATCGGCGCAAAGAGATGCTGGCGGATGTCGCGGTTCTTACCGGCGCTACGGTAATTTCCGAGGAGGTCGGCTTAAAACTTGAAAAAGCTGAATTTGATATGCTTGGCAAAGCGCACCGGATTGTGGCAGACAAAGACAACACCACGATTATCGGAGGCAAGGGCAAAAAAGAAGAGATTGAAAAACGCATAAAGCAAATCCGTGCGCAGATTGAAAAAACCTCTTCCGAATACGATAAAGAAAAACTGCAGGAACGGTTGGCTAAGCTTTCCGGCGGAGTTGCGGTGATTCGGGTAGGCGCGGCAACCGAGACCGAAATGAAATATATTAAATTGAAAATAGAAGATGCGGTGGCCGCCACCAAGGCCGCCCTGGAGGAAGGAATTGTGGCCGGAGGAGGATCGGCTTTGATTCAAGCGGCGGCGCACATGTTAGCGCACGCCAAAAATGAAAACCCGCCGTTTCCGGATGTTAAGCGAGAGCTTGATTCCGCCCGGGAAATCTTAATGGGTGCTTTGGATGAGCCACTGCGTCAAATTGTGGCCAACGCCGGACGGGAAGACGGCGTGGTTATTGCCAATTTGATCCGTAGCGGGGAATACGGCGGCTATAACGCCCTTACCGGAGAACTTGTAAAAGACATGTTTGCCGCCGGAATTATTGATCCGTTGAAAGTTGTGCGTTTCACCCTGCAAAACGCCGTTTCGGTGGCGGCCATGTTTCTGACTACCGAGGCCGCGGTGGTGGAGTTGCCGGAGAAAAAGGAGAAGATGCCTTCAATGCCTCACGAAGATTATTGAACCACTGATTCTATATTGAATGTGTCAATTTAATCTTAAATCCCCACAAGTTGGGGATTTAAGATTAAAGATAAATGTGATATGATGATGATGCTATGCTTGAACTTGGAGCTATAAGCGCGACGGCGCAGCAAATTTGGTCTCATCCGACTTGGGATATTGTTTCAATTTTTGCCCTGCTGTCCGGAGGGTTTTTCTATGGGATTTTCGCCGGAAAATCGCGCATTGCGGCAACCATTATTTATACTTACGTGGCGTACGCCTTATTTTTGGCTCTGCCGTTGGATGCTTGGTTTAAAAATTTCAGCGAGGTTGAGGAATTTTTTGCCAAAGTCGGGATTTTTGCAATATTATTCATTTTGCTTGCTATGACATTGGGATCGCGCCGCGGCAGGGGATTTGCGCCGGCAAGTTCCTGGTGGAAAATATTTTTGTTAAGTTTCCTGCAAACCGGGCTTTTAATCCATATTTTATTAAGTTTCCTGCCGTCTGGAAGATTTGAGATATTAGCGCCCGTAACCAAAACCCTGTTTGCCAATCCCGCGTATCATATCTGGTGGCTGGCAATCCCCATCCTGGCTGTGATAATAATGAAGCGATTAGAAACCGACTAAAATGTATGAAAGAATCATTAAAATTTAAAAAGGGCGAGGAAATTCCGGAACCGGAAGGCGGCTGGAAAGTTGGTATGAAAGCGCGTTTAGAATCTTTTGCTACTATAAGAGATAATAGTGCAAATCATCGTGTAAGGCCGGGTACGTTGGGTGTGATAAAACAAATTGGCGGTTCCGTGCATGATTTACTCATGCAGTGCAGGGCAGATGATGGCGCTATAGTGGATGTTTGGCTGAAATTTGACGAAATTTCGCCAATTAAACCGATTGAAGAAGTAGAAATGGAACGTACCAATGTTTGGTTAAGTTATAAAGAGGATAAACCAACGAAAAAAGAAAATAAAGAAGTAGCGGAAGAAGATTATTCTCATCCCAAAGCCGCCTGATAGAAATCGGGCCATTAGCATAGTGGCAGTGCACTCGCCCTGTCATTCGACAGGGCGCCCTATCGGATGATAGGGCGGTTTACTAAAAGAGTATGCATTATACTTATTTGCTAAAATTAAAGAATGGCCAAATATATACTGGCAGTACCAGCAATTTAAAGCGTCGATTTGCAGAGCATGCTCATGGTAGAGTTGCTTCAACTATAAATTATCTGCCCGCCAAAATCATACTCTATGAGGCGTATGTTTTAAAAAGCGACGCGGAACGCAGAGAAAAATATTTAAAAACTACAGAAGGCAAACGATTTCTACGCCAGCAAATAAGAGATTATTTAAAAACAGAAATTATAATGGGCCTATAGCTTAGTGGTAGAGCACTCGGTTTGCATCCGAGAGATCGGGGTTCGACTCCCCGTAGGTCCACTGTATGATACTTCGAGCCAGAGAACTGCTGATTTAGCTCGAAGATTACTGACAATTTCGCGGTTCCAAAACCTTTATTTCTTGTGTACGGAATTCCGTCAGGGAATAATAATTTCTGGAACCTCGGGCGCGTTTCGGGCCGCAGGTCAAACCACTGCCGGCCAAGATCGCGTATAAAAGCAACGGCGTAGGCCAAGGCGGCTTCGATATCAAACTGATCAATCTTGCATTCGGCCATCGATATCTTTACGGCCGCTACTTGGTTATCCATTTCCTGTTTTCGTTCAAGAAATTCTTCTTTTGTATAAGACCCGTCCTCTCGCATCTCGCAAATGCGTTTTTTCTTTGCCTCAAGCTCGGCAAGCCGAACTTCATACTGTTTCGCTTCAAGTTCAAATTTCTTTCCCCGCTCCTGCCAGAGGGTAAGAAAGGTTTCTTTAAATACTTTGAGAAATTCGTCTTTCGGGGTTATTTTTTGCAAATATGCCAAAAACTCTTTTTCAAGATCGGCCTTGGGTATTCCTTTGCCGAACATTGAGCAATTCTTATTTCCGCAGTGGTAGTAATAATACCGGCCGCCGTTGCCTCGGGGGACACTGCCGGTAAGCGGCCGGCCGCAGGGCCCGCAAGTAATGGTGCGCCGGAGCGGAAAGTCGGAACCGCGCTTTTGCCGTTTTGTCATCTTCGCTTTCCCGGATCGTACCAGCATGATCTGATACATTTCTTCTTTGGTGATCATCGGTTTATGGAGTCCTTCCACTTCTTTGCCATTCCACGGGTTAACAATTATCCCGGCGTAAAACTTTAAATACTTGCCGAGAACGCGGTCTATAAATTGAATGGTGGTTTTCTTGCCTCGGATTTTAGCCAAGCCCCACTCATCAAGCATATGCGTCAGTTCCGTTTGCGAGCAAAGGCCCTTTGAAAATTCTTTAAGAGCTCGCTGAATGAGTGGGAACGATTTTTCATCCGGCGGATCGGGATGCGTCTTTTTCTCGCCTCGTTTTTTGAAATGAGCGCACGCGTAGCCATACGGCGACTTCCACGGATAGATGCCGTGGTCAATCTTTTTACTCATGCCATCCGAACAGCGTTGTTTTCTGATCGCGTTATCAAATTCCGCAAAGCCGGCAAGCATAGTTTCAAATAATTTCTCGGCCGGCTTGTTGCCGATTGGTTCGGTAACCGAGCAAAGAGTCACGCCGTAATCTATGAGAATCTTTCGGACCGCGAAATGGTCATCGGTGTTACGAGCGAATCTGTCCACGCGCAACACCACAAAAACCTGAACCCCGCCTTTGTTTTTGCGGCAGAACTCAAGAGCCCGCAAGAATTCCTTTCGGTTGTGCATACTCAAATCCTTGGCGCTTTCGCCCTCTTCCCGAAAAACTTCCAAAACCTCAATGCCTTTTTCTTGGCAGTATTTGCGGCAATTTTCATCTTGGAATTCAAGCGAGGTGCCTTTTACCTGCTCATCGCTT
>LCKU01000044.1 GCA_001001625.1 Parcubacteria group bacterium GW2011_GWA2_45_30
TATCGTAAAAAGCAGGCAGTCAATTGGTGTACTTCATGCAAAACCGTTTTGGCGGATGAGCAGGTTGTTTCGGGAGAGTGCGAGCGGTGCGGAAGCGGCGTAATTAAAAAAGAACTTGAGCAGTGGTTTTTCAAAATTACGGATTACGCCGAGCGGCTTTTGAAAAATTTGGAAACCCTGGATTGGTCGGAACGGGTAAAAATCGCGCAAAAAAACTGGATCGGGAAATCCGAAGGCGCTTTAATTAAATTTCCAATTTCTAACTTCAAATTTCCAATTCGCGATTTGGAGTTCGTATTTCTACACGGCTATAATGGCAATTCGAAAGAGGCATTTTGGCCGTGGCTCAAAAAAGAAGTAGAATCGCGCGGCGCTAATGTCTTTGCGCCGGATCTTCCTAATCCCGATGCGCCGAATATAGATGAGCAGGTTCGGTATATTTTAAAACGCCATTCATTTGGCGAAAAAACTGTTTTAGTTACTCATTCGCTTGGGGGCGTGGTCGCCATGAAGCTATTGCCATTATTGAAAAAAAAGATTGCTCAATTATTTATGATCGCGCCGCCCCTGAGAACTGATTTTCTGGATGGCAAAAAGAGGCCGAATTTAGAAAGCGCTTGCGATTGGAAGTTTAACTTTAGCGGGATTAAAGATTGTGCCGACCGCATTACTGTTTTAGCGGATATCAAAGATCATGTTGTACCCATGGATCAATTAGAAGAAATTGCCCGGCGATTGGGCGCAAAGTTACAAAAAGTTACGGGATCAGAACCACATTTTCGGGGGACCATGGAGCCGGAAATCGTAGACGAGTTATTTCCGGCTGTTGAAGTTTTTACCACGCGGCCGGATACGCTTTTTGGAGCAACATATCTTGTACTCGCGCCGGAACATTCATTTGTCGGGAATAAAGAATTAAGAATTAGGAATTATGTGGAAGTGGAGGAATACATAAAAGAGGCGAAAGCCAAAACCGAGGAAGAAAGGATTGCGGAGGGAAAAGAGAAAACAGGGATAGAACTAAAAGGAATTAAAGCTGTAAATCCGGCAAACGGGGAAGAAATTCCGGTATGGGTGGCGGATTATGTTTTGGGCGGAGTTGGGACCGGCGCAATTATGGCTGTTCCGGCGCACGACCAGCGCGATTTTGAATTTTCGAAGAAATTTTCGTTATTGATAAAACAGGTTATCGCGCCCCACTTTGAAGATGAAATCTCCAAACGGCAGGATGGATATAAAACCGTAAAGCGCCGAACAGTTTATTGTCTTGTTTATAATCCTCGAATAGACGCATATTTAACTTTGGACTGGAAAGAATTTAGATGGCATACGTTTTTGATCGGTGGTGTCGAAGAGGATGAAGATTTAATTGCCGCGGCCATGCGGGAGATTCAGGAGGAGTCGGGCTATCAAAATATGCGATTTATCAGAAAATTGGGTAGATCTTATGGCAGTTATTTCGCGGCACATAAAAAAGAGAATCGTCTTGCAGATGCCGATGGTTTACTCTTTGAACTGATAAATGATGTACAAAAGCCGGTCAGTGAGGAAGAAAAAGGAAAGCACATGATGCATTGGATGAAAGCAAAGGAGATAGAAAATTTTATCACAATCAGTTCGCAGAGATTTGTTTGGGAGCAATACAAAAAGGATGCAGCCTATACTGGTAGCGGATTTTTGATAGATTCCGGAGAATTTTCGGACACGGATTCCGAAAAAGCCAAATGGGAAATTACTAAATTTGTCGGCGGAGAACGGAAAATCCAATATCGTCTTCGTGACTGGTTAATTTCTCGACAACGCTACTGGGGGCCACCGATTCCGCTTGTTTTCTGCGAAAACTGCGCCAAATCAACTTCGGGAAGTCCGACTTCTCGAGGAAGCCGGACTTCTAAAAATTTAAATAAAGGGGAACTGGAGAATCCGGGTTGGATTGCTGTACTAGAGGAAGATTTACCGGTGAAATTGCCCTATATAAAAAATTTCAGGCCGACCGGAACGGATAAATCACCTCTGGCAACCGTGGAAAAATTTTACAAAGCCCGCTGTCCCAAGTGTAAATCTTGGGCGCGCAGAGAAACTGATGTTTCGGACACTTTTTTGGATTCGGCGTGGTACTACCTCGGGTATCTGACCCTCGGAGGTCAAAAGTCAAAAGTCAAAAGTCAAAAGTTAGTTTACGACAAATCTTTAATTAAAAAATGGTTACCAGTCAATTCTTACATCGGGGGAGCAGAGCACTCTGTGCTTCACCTTCTTTATTCTCGATTTCTTTCGATGGCAATGTGTGATATTGGCGTTTTGCATTTTTCCGCCGAAAGGCCGCAAAACGGCCATTTAGGCGGATCCGCCAAAATGGTTACTTTTGGCGGAGATGAGCCGTTCACAAAATTCCGCGCACACGGACTTTTGATAAAAGATGGGGTTAAGATGTCAAAATCAAAAGGAAATGTGGTAAATCCGGATGAATACATAAAAGCATACGGCGCGGACGCCTTGCGCATGTATTTGATGTTTTTGGGGCCTTTTGAGCAAGGCGGAGATTTTAGGGATACCGGCATAAAAGGTATCACAAGATTTTTGGAACGTGTTTGGAAATTGACACAAGGCGTCATACTGAGGATGAAATCCGAAGGATCTCAAGAGATTCTTCGTGGAGTTTATCCTGAGCGTGATCGAAGGACTAAGAATGACAATATAAATCGATCACTCCATAAAACCATCAAAAAAGTAACAGAAGATATTGAAAATCTGCAATACAATACGGCGATTTCTGCCATGATGACGCTTTTGCATAAGTTGGAGGGAAATTCGTCCGCAGTTACCAAGGAACGTGTTTCCATTTTTTTGCGTCTACTCGCTCCATTCGCACCTCATATTACTGAAGAATTGTGGAGTCAGCTTCCTACAAACTATAAACTACAAACTACAAGCATTCATAAAAGTAAGTGGCCGGAATATGATCCGAAATTGGTTCAAGATAATACTTTTGAATTGGTGGTGCAGATAAACGGCAAAATGCGGGATAAATTTGAGGCGCCGATTGATATTTCGGAAGCAGAAGCGACCCGTTTGACTTTGGCGCGGGAAAGAGTTACAAATATACTTGGTTCTTCACAACCGCGCAAAATCATCTTTATCCCGAAGCGGTTGATAAATATTGTGATTTAGGAGGCGAAAAAAATGTTTGATTTTTTTATGCATATCATGATTATTATCTCCCTTGTTTTTCTGGGCGTGTCAGTTTGGGTAATAATATACCTAAAAAGTAAGGAACAAAGGGGGCAATATGGATTGGAATAGTTGGTATGCGGGCGTTTCGCTTATCGTTATCGGCCCAGCCGCATATTTTGTTTTTCGTCATATCCAGCGGAAGAAGAAAAATTTTCAGGACTCACGGTTGTCGCCTCAAGACGTAGAGAAGCTCACTGATTCCCGGCGGTGTCGGGATGATAAGGAGGAATCCAATGAATAGACGCGGGCGTTTGCGTCAGCGTTGTCCACGTTGCGGCTCGGCCTGTGACGGATGGACGTGTGGAAGAAGGTAATTCGCACGAAGGACGGGAATATAGACGGGATGTGTGGCATGATCACTGGATTTGACTTTCGTAAGAAGAAGTTTATCTTAAGAGTAGATCACATGTGGAAAGTGAGGAAAATATGAGCTTTGGGGACATTCTTTTTTATCTGATGACGGCGTTCGGGTTTTTGGCGGTACTGGCACAAATCGCCTCAATGACGATACCTTCAAAAAAATCGGAGACAGAAAGCAAGATTAAGGAAGGGAGGATTTATGGCCGATAAGAAGTCAGAAGTGGAAGTGTCCAAAATAACCGAAAAAGAAGCGCTTCATATGGTTAGAGCGTGTACCGATGCGGTTGAATTTGAATTAGAAAAATTAAACGGCACGTCTTTCACTAATCTGGAACGCCTACAATTCCGAATAAGATTTGAAGAATCGGTGTTGCGGGTTATCGCGCGGCATTTCGCCATTATTCCGGATCAGGCAAGTAAAATTCGTAAAAATCCCAGATAACTTCTGGGATATTTCATTTTCATCAATGAACCTTTTCTTTTATTATATAGTTATATAAATTGTAGAGTAGATATAAAAGTTGTCCGCCGCAGGCGGGTACAATAAAGAAAAATCTATAAGTGAGTATATGGGCGGTTGAGGATGTTTGATTTTAGACAATGGGAGGACGCGAAAGCTCGGTTTCCGCAGGAGCGGAATTTCGTGTCCGACCCTTAGTGAGGCGGCCGCTGGGAGCCGCCGAATCGTGTCTAAAATAAAATATCCGAAAACCGCTGTAGCGAGCGATCCATGTGCGGAATTGTAGGTTACATCGGCAATAAACGTGCCCTTCCAATTTTATTGGACGGCCTTAAGGCGCTCGAATATCGCGGATACGATTCAAGCGGTCCGGCATAAGTCATACGAGATGGGCAACTCACGGCGGAGTTACGGAAGAAAACGCTCATCCGCATACCGATTGCCGACGCGCGATTTGGGCCGTGCATAACGGTATCATTGAAAATTATCAGGAACTGCGGCGCGATTTGGAAAAACTCGGGCACGTATTTCGTTCCGAAACCGATACCGAAACCATTGTGCATCTGGTGGAGGAATTTAAAAACAAAAATCCGGAGTTGCCGTTGGAGGAGGCAGTCCGGCTTTCTTTGCTTACCATCCGCGGCACGTATGGCATTGCGGTGATTGATGCGCGTGAGCCGCAAAAATTAGTGGCCGCGCGGAATTTCAGTCCTTTGCTTTTGGGGGTTGGCGAGGGCGAATATTTTGTGGCATCGGATGCCTCCGCCGTGCTAAAGCACACGAAACAGGCGGACATCCGCACTTCATGCTAAAGGAAATATATGAGCAGCCCGTGGCAATTGAAAATTCAATCCGCGGCCGGATTCTGGAAAAAGAGGGGCGGGTAAAGCTCGGAGGATTTGCGGAAGTTGCCGATCGCCTGAAAAGCTCTCAAAGAATTCATATTGCCGCTTGCGGCACCGCGTATCTGGCGGGGCGCGTTGGAGAATATATACTTGAGGAATATGCTGGAATTCCCACGGAAGTGGATTCGGCTTCGGAATTTCGTTACCGCAAGCCGGTTTTTCGCGGGGGTGATGTTTTTTTGGCGATTTCCCAATCCGGAGAAACCGCCGACACCCTGGCCGCGCTGCGTGAAGCCAAAGAAAAGGGCCTGCTCACGCTTGGTATTGTGAATGTGGTGGGATCCACTTTGGCGCGCGAAACCGATGCCGGAGTTTATCAGCATATCGGTCCGGAAATCGGCGTGGCCTCCACCAAGGCCTTTACTTCGCAGGTTGCGATTTTGGCGCTTATGGCCGTGATGTTCGGGCGTTCGCGCGAAATGTCCCTTGCGGTAGGAGAGCGGATTGCCAAAGAATTAAAAAAAATTCCCGCGCATATCCGCGCTATTCTTAAACAAAGCGAAAAAATTGCCGCCATTGCCCAAAAATATGAAAAATATGAGAATTTTCTATATCTTGGCAGGAAATATAATCTTCCGGCGGCGTATGAAGGAGCTTTGAAACTAAAAGAGATTTCATATGTTCACGCCGAGGGGTGCGGGGCAGGCGAGATGAAGCACGGCTCCATCGCCATGATTGATGAAAATTTCCCTTCGGTTTTTATTGCGCCGCAGGATTCGGTGTATGATAAAATGATTTCTAATATTGAGGAAGTGCGGGCGCGCAAGGGCCCGGTAATCGCGGTTGCCACCCAGGGTGATGAGAAAATCCGCGATTTAGCGGATGACGTAATATATATCCCTAAAACTCTTGAAATGCTTACCCCGATTTTATCCGTAATTCCCCTCCAGCTTTTCGCGTATCATTTTGCGGCACTTCGCGGTTTGGATGTAGACAAGCCGAGAAATTTAGCTAAGAGCGTTACTGTGGAATAGTTATGCG
>LCKU01000045.1 GCA_001001625.1 Parcubacteria group bacterium GW2011_GWA2_45_30
TGTTCCGTATCTTGGCTATGCGATTGAAACCGCGCGCACGACTTATGGATTTTTGGCGCTGATTATTATACCGGCCCTGATTATTGTCTGGGATCAGGCCCAAAAAATCTGGGAGGAAATCAAAAAAGCCCGAAAGAATAAAGCATTAGGAATGGTGAATAATAAATCATGAAAAAAACCTCGTTTAAAAAATTGAAAGACGGCTCAATTCGGATACCGATACGGGTTGTTTTGCCATCGGAGTCCAGGCATAAATGTAAAAATAAAATAGCCACGCTATTTAAAAGCGCGGCGTTGCTTCTTATATTTTCCTTGAATTGGACCGGCCTTTTCGCGATAGGACAGACCCTGGCTTATTATAGCGACACCGAGGGGTCATCCGACAACGCTTTTACCGCCGCTTCGCTTGATTTTGCCCTAAGTTCTTATGAATATGAAAGCCCCATAGGCCTTGACGAAACCATTTCCAAAAGTTCGGTTTTGGTCAACAGCGGCGGAATGGATTTTCAATATACTCTTGAAGCCGAAGAAATTTCCGACGAGGATAATTTTTGCGGCGCTCTTAGCATTCAGGCAAAATTAAACGGGGTTGAGAAATATGACGGCAATTTGATGTCGCTTGATGGCGCTGGAGGATTTACCGATGAGGAGAAAATGAGCTTTATTCTTACTGCCGGCAAGATGGTGGTATTAAATGAATTCCTGCCCAGGCCGGACGGCGTTGCTTACGGATTTGATTTTGGCAATGACGCAAGCGATATACCGCAAGGAGAATGGATTGAAATTTACAACAACAGCACTGAATCTATTGATGTGGCCGGCTGGTACACCCGGGACGCCACCGACGGCGAGGGCAATAAAGTGGTAATAACAGCTTTAAATACATCGCCGGCCACGACCATCATCGGAGGCAAGAGCTGGCTGGTGGTTTATATGAATAAGCCGATTCTTAATAATACCGGGGATACGGTAAGGTTGTTTGATGCGGAGAACAATCTAATTGATTCGCATTCGTATGATGATCCCGACTTTTGTGAAATTGAGCCAAGTCCTGGAGAGGAAAATTCAACCGATGCTTCAGGAAGTTGCGGCAGTGTGCCGCCCAACAAGTCATACGCCCGGATTCCCGATGGTATCGGCGCCTGGGTTGACCCGATCCCGACTCCGGGACGAACGAATAAAATTGCGGCCGCTGAAACTGACGAGTCCTTGCCCGATAGCGTCATAAGTTTAGGCGCCGAACCTGTAATTGAAAATGCGATGCTCGAAGTAGAAAATACGACCGAACCAATGGCGGATGAACCGGAAGAATCGCTCCCAATGGCGGAAGAAGAAACCATAAGCGCACCGGAGGAAACAGTGGAGGCCTTGCCCACGGAAGAACCTATTGCGGAAGATATAGTTTTACCGACTGATGAAAACAGCGAGACGCCGGCGGATATGAGTGAAACAATTTCTGAAGAACCCGCGGCGGTTGAAGAAGAAAATGTAACGGGGCAAACAGAAGCGGTTGAAACAATTCCGACATCCGGAGAAACTTCTCCGGCAGAACCGGAAAATATAACAGCCGAAGAACCGCCTCAACCGCCGGAGGAAGAAGCAATTGAACCGCCTAAACCCGTAGAAATAGTTGAACCCCCCCAAGAAGAACCAACACCAGAACCCCCATTAGAACCTTCCAACGAAGGTCTAACGGGGCAAGCAACTATATGAAATATATAAAATACAATTTAATATTCGCAATAACGGCGCTTCTCTGGGCTCCGTCTGTCCTGGCGGCCCCGGTTGATTTAGAGGTTGATTTTGAAGCAACCCCGCTTTTTAACGAGGCCAATTTCCTGCCAGGATCAGAAATAAGCCGATGGGCAAAAGTAAAAAATAATACTCCGGATTCCAAGCCAATTATCGTTGAGGCGATAAACGAAAGCGACCCGGACGGACTGGCTGATGTTTTTGAAATCGGAATATACGAAAATGGGGTTTTGCGCTACGCGACCACAACGCTCACGGCATTTTTTGGCGCGGGAGAAGTATCACTCTCGGATCTTGCGGGCGGAGGCGCCCAAACCCAATATGATTTCTTGGTGCGCTTTGTTCCGGGCACAGATAATTCTTATCAAGAAAAATCGCTTGGCTTTGATATTCTCATCGGGTTTAAGGGCGATGAAGGCGGCGGAGGAGAAAGCGAAGATGGTAGCGAAGGAGGAGGTGGTGGAGGCGGAGGCGGAGGAGGCGGTGGGGGCATTCAAGGTCTTGTCATTAATGACGAACGAGATGTGTCTGTTGAAGAAACCACGGCAACGATAACCTGGCTTACGAGTTTTCTCTCAACCAGCCGCGTGATATATGACACGGCTTCAGGGACTTTCAATTTTTCCATATCTCCTAATTACGGATATGCCTTTTCCACACCGGAATTTGACACTCCCGCCTCAATTAGCGGCGTTACATTCCATTCAGTTGTTCTAACCGGCCTTTTGCCCGGAACCACGTATTACTACCGTACGATTTCACACGCATCACCCGATACGGTGAGTTTTGAACGAAGCTTTACTACTTCCGGGATAAAACCGCTGATCGCATCAACAATTAACGACGCATCATTTGCGAGCGAAGAAACCGGCGCGGGCGAACCGATGGTGGCAGGACAAAGCATTGTGGGGGAAACGGAAAGTATTGCCCTTGCCGAAACAGCGGACAAAACGGCGACGGAGAAAGTTGATTCTTCAATAAATGAGAAAAAAGACAATGCTGACATCGGAGAAAAAAATCGGGATACAGCCGCAGTAAAAACCGCCCAGGTAATTTCAGACGCTAAAATATCAGGGTGGGTGTGGGCGCTTGGCGGCATCGCAATACTTTTTATTATTGCGCTAATTTTCCGATCATATCGCAGACGAATTCTTCCGTAAAAAGCGCAGTTTAATTAAACCTTTTACGAAGTAAAATTCCCGCGTATATACGCGGGAATTTGATTTTTGTCCCAAACTATGATATACTTAAAATGTGCTAAAATACTTTAAAAAATATTTAATACCTCATGCGGAAAATAAATTTCGTCCGCATATTTTTGGCGAACCGAGCGTTTTTATGCTGGCGGCAGTAATCGCCCTGCTTTTTTTTCTGCCATTTCTTCTGCGTACCGGTGATTTTTATGCGGCTATATTGCCGAAAGTATTGGTTGAGCTTGCCAATGTTGACCGGCACACCTCCTCCCTTCCTCCTTTGGCAGTAAACCCCATACTTGAAGAAACGGCGCGGCGCAAAGCCCTTGATATGGCAGCCCAAGGATATTTTGCTCATACGTCGCCCGACGGAAAATCGCCCTGGTATTGGTTTACTGATACCGGATACCGTTTCAGTTACGCGGGCGAAAATCTTGCGGTTAATTTCACCGATTCCTTGGATGTGGAACGCGCCTGGATGAATTCTCCGGGACACCGCGCCAATATCTTAAACGGCAATTTCACCGAAATCGGCATTGCCACGTCCCGTGGCATATATCAGGGACGCGACACAATTTTTGTGGTACAAATGTTCGGGAAACCGGTACGAAGCGCAATGCTTGCTTCGCAAACCATTCCGGCGCCAAAACCAGCACCTTCACCAAAGCCGGCGCCTCCGGCCGCTCCCCCATCTCCAGTAACTCCTCCGGCAGTTGCCGCCGCGCATTTGGAAACCATAGAGGAGAACGAGATGTTTGTCGCCGTAAAAAATATAGATGCGACTGAAAATACGCCGGAATCGGAAATTGCGCCTCCCGCATTTGACGCACGCGCCATAACACTTCTTGAAAAACTTTTCACCTCGCCACGCCATTTAACCTACGCCATATATATAATTCTCGGCGGCTTGATTTTCTTCTCGCTCATGTTGACCCTATTTTTGGAGATTGAGAAGCGCCATCCGCGCCACATTGCCTATGCCACGTTTCTCCTGCTTCTTTTAGCCGGAAGCGTTTATTATGCCAATACGGCTGAAATTTTCCGGTTATTGGTGATCTAAAACATACGATTTTACATACAAAAATCATTCCGACATTCTTGAGAATGTTGGAATGATTTTTGTGTACACTTTCGCATACTACTGTTTGGCATCTGATGACGCGAAATAAAAGCTATGGTAATATTAGATGTATGAGTCATCGAATCAAATCAATATTAAACCGTAAAAAATGCTATTTGCAGATTGCCTTGAACAGTACACTTGAAGACGCTAAAGGAATTATAGAACAATTGCCCTTGAGCGATAGAATTATCGTGGAAGCCGGAACTCCGTTAATTAAACGCTATGGCGCCGGCGGAATCAGGCAGATTTACCAATGGTATGCCGAGCATGTGGAGGGAAGCGGAATTTTACCGTATGTGGTCGCGGATTTAAAAACCATGGATCGGGGTGAGACCGAGGTTGAGCTTGCGGCAGACGCCGGAGCAAGCGCCGCCATTGCGTTGGGAAGCGCGCCCCTTGAGACACTTAATGCGTTTATGGCTGATTGCGAAGCACGCGGGATTGACGCCATGCTTGACATGATGAACGTGGAATTTCCGCTAACCATTTTGCGAGCGCTTAAAAAAATACCTCCGGTGGTAATTTTGCACCGCGGCGTGGACGAAGAGCAATTTAACCGGGAAAAACAAATCCCGCTTCACGAAATCCGGCGCATCAAAGGGAATTATGACATCATGATTTCAATCGCCGGCGGAGATACCATCCGGGAAGTTCAGCGATCCATATTTAACGATGCGGATATTGTAATTATCTGGAAATCGGTATTTCACTCTTTCAGAAATTGCGAAAGCGATTTAATTCCCTCAAAAAATTCTATGGGAAGCGCGAAGATGACCGTTTTGGACGGATCAGGATTTATCTTTTCAATTGTCTGCAAAGTCCTCATGGAAAGGCCGCCCGGGATCGCACTTAATCGCTCGGCCGCTTGCGCAAGCCGTTCCGCGGCCGTATATTCTCCCTCTGCCCTGATAATAACGGCGCGCCGCTCCCGTTCGGATTCGGCTTGTTTGGCCATAACACGCTTCATATCAGCCGGAAGTTCAATATCCTGAATTTTTATATCCGTAACATTCAAACCCCAGGCCTTAGTTGCTTCATCAACATTTTGTTTGATATCCTGCGCAATTTTTTCCCGCTCTGATAGCAGCGAATCAAGTTCAATGCCGCCGATGACATCGCGAAGCGCCGCCTGCGCGTAATTAGACACGGCGGTAGTATAGTCCTGGATATTCAAGATTGCGTTTTCCGCAGATTCAATGTTGAAATAAACCACCGCATTAATTCCCACCGGAACATTATCTTTAGTAATTGCTTCCTGTTGCGGGATGTCAATTGTGGTAATTCGCATATCAATTTTTATCATCCGCTGTACGCCAATTAAAACCCAGGTGAGACCGGGCTGGCGCGTGCTTGTATATTTTCCAAGCGTAAGCACAACTCCCCGCTCATATTGATCCACTATCTTAAGGCCCGAGAGCAGTAAAATTATGACAAGCAAAAGAAAAAGCCACACCACGAGTGTT
>LCKU01000046.1 GCA_001001625.1 Parcubacteria group bacterium GW2011_GWA2_45_30
AATCAGCTCTGGCGGGAGGATTGAGTGTTGGGCTGGGGTACGCTGGGACGGCGGCTCCAAGTAACGGATTAATCATACAAGGCAACGTCGGCATCGGGAACACTTCCCCCACACAAGAGCTTGAAATCGGCTCCGCTTCAATTTCGACAGGAAGCGGAAGTGTGGCTATCAAACAAGATGGGGAAACGGACGGATTTGGCATAGAAGCATCCGCAAACGACGACTTCCTGCTCCTCTATCACGATGGAACCAACTCTGTATTAGCAAGTACCTATAGTTCGACTGGGAGTTACACGCCTTTAGTTTTGAAAACGAGTAGCTTGGCGGCTCTTACGATAGGAACAGATTTGACCAGTACGTTCGCGGCAACCACCACTCACACCTACATCTCAAACGGTCTTGGCTTCGCAAGTGCTCCATCCTACACCTTCACGGGTGACTTAAATAACGGAATATGGTCAAGTGGTTCAGACACACTCAACTTTTCGACCAACGCCTCCGAACGCATGCGCATCAACTCCTCCGGCAACGTCGGCATAGGAACGACTTCTCCGGCCACAACTCTCTCGGTTGCCGGCAACACTTATCTTGATTCCAATGTCATCACCTATTCCTCCTCCACTGCCTCAAATCTGACTATTTCTTATGAACGTTCGCGCTTCTTTCATTCAATACTCTTGCCTCCACTCCGGCAGGATCCGGAGCCATAGGCATCGGAACCTCCACTTTCGGAGACCTGGCTAAACTGAACATAGGAGGAGATACATACATTTCCGGGGGACTCGGCATTGGAGTTGCCACCACCACGGACGGAAACATCCAGACCTCCGGAGATATTCAGATTGGGGGAGCTATTTCCAGCAACGGAGCCGGCACTTCCTCATTTAATAACGGCATACGTTTAACCAACGGCTGTTTCCTTTTGATAGACAATTCTTGCGCCGCCTCGGCCGCAGCCGGAGGCGCAGTATCCGGCTGGATTGATGACGGAACAGCAGTTCGTCTTCTTACTGCCGGAGACCAGGTATCTATTGGACAATCAACTCCTTTCTCACCCGCAGGATTGAGTGTTCTCGCAACTTCCACCTCGGCCACTGCCGCCATATTCAGATCAGGAGGCGGAGCCACTGCCAACATCTTTGACGTGCAAAGAGCGGATGGAAATTCTTTTCTCTCGGTATCCGCCACCGGATCCGCCATTCTCTCCCAAGGACTCCTGCATGTGGGAACCACCACAGGAACATCTACGATTGCATCAAACTTACAGGTTGCTGGAACATTGCAAGCCGGATCAGGATCTATATTTATTGGAAACAATTTCCTGAATTTCAATCAATCCGCATCCACTTCTCTTTCCTCGGCGGTTAATGCCTGGAATATTGATGGGGATACCCTCTCAATTGATGCGTTAAATAATCGGGTCGGCATCGGGACGACGAGTCCGTATGCGAAACTTTCTGTCGCGGGCTTGCCCGACGGTACAGACGGAGTTGTATTCCAATCAACTGGCCGACCATTAGTCAACATCGCTGGTGGGACAAACAGCTACAAGACTATTCGTTTTTCAGACCCTGGGAATTATCGGTGGGATATAAATGTTGCACCAAACAATGACACTAATGCAAGTAACCTTGGTTTTTGGAGCAGTACGGAAGGTCAGGTCATGGCTATATTACAAAGTGGAAATGTTGGAATAGGTACTTCGAGCCCGTCAGATTTATTAACTGTCGCTGGAATTACTCGAAATGACCGCAACTATTCAGGTAGCGCGGGTAGCTTTCTCCGTTTTTATAGGCAAGGGGTATATAAAGCTAATCTCGGTTTAGATGCGAGCGATAATTTTTCTATCCTTAGCACCGGCGACGCTCCATTGGTTTCTGTGATGAATAGCGGCAACGTCGGCATCGGGACGACTTCTCCCTACGCCAAACTTTCCGTCCAGGCGAATAATGGAGAAACAAATTCTTCACTCTTTGCCATTGCAAGCTCTACGGCCTCGGCTACCACCACGTTTCTTCAAGTTTTAAATAACGGTAATGTTGGTCTTGGAATAGACACCCCTTCAAGTCCGCTGAATATTGCGCATGACGGACCTAATGACAATGCGGTTCGGTTGAATGCTAGTTCTGGAGCATCCGGCAGTCAGTTTTATATTGATTTCCGGAAAGCTCGCACAAGTGTGGTAAATCCGGCTGCGGTATTGGCAGATGATTTATTAGGCTCACTCTTTTTTCAAGGATATAACGACGCTTATCGTATGGCTGCAAGAATTGAAGCGAATGTAGAAACCGGAGTAGGGGCGACTGGCGAGGATATGCCCGGGCGATTAACTTTTTGGACAACGCCAGATGGCAGCGCGACGAATGTTGAGCGATTAAGAATCGACAGCGCAGGCAACGTCGGCATCGGGACGACGAGTCCTCAAACCAAGTTGGAAGTTGTCAACACTTCATCCGGCGCCACCCAGGACCAGCTTTATCTTTCCAACCTTGATTCCGCGACTTCCACCGCCTCGCGCCTGACTTTCCGGGCCAATGATGTTATCAACGCCACCAGCACCGCATACATCACCTCAATTCTTACCCAGAATTTTAACACAGCCAAATCCGATCTGGCATTTTCCACCATGCGTTCCGGAACTATGACCGAAGCCATGCGAATAACAGATGCGGGTTTGGTTGGAATCGGATCCACTTCCCCGGCCCAGGAACTTTCAGTTGCGGGTGATTTATATATCACCGGAGGGCTTGGCATTGGAAAAGCAACCACGGTTGCCGGAGTTATTGAAACCACCGGAGTGATCAATGTGCAAGGAACCGGATCATCAACTTTTGCCAACGGAATCAAACTTACTAACGGCTGTTTTCTAATGCCGAATAACAGTTGCGCCGGATCCGGAAGCGGAGGATCTGTTGCCGGTTCCGACGGACAGGTTCAATACAACGACGGCGGAGCTTTCGGCGGCGCATCTAATCTTATTTATAATGACACTAGCAGTCGTGTGGGAATCGGCACATCCTCGCCCGGCATGTTGCTTTCCGTTGCCGGCAACACATATTTTGATTCCAATTTAATTACTTATTCATCTTCTACGGCCGCAAATCTTACTATCTCATATCAGCGCGCCGCGACTTCCACTATTCCTTCCGCCAGCGCTTATGCTTGGACCATTGCCACCTCTACCACCGCGGTCCCGATTCTTTCCTTTGACACCTGGGGATATAAAGCCACTTCATCATTTGTCGGTTCTCTCTCCATAGACACGTCACGGGGATTGGCCCGAAGTTATTCTGCTCAACTTGATTCCACTTCTATTCTCACCATCTACGGTGAAACCGATGGCACAGGCATGGTTGGCACAACCTCGGTCGGCATAGGAACCACTAGCCCCAAATGGCTGTTCCATATTTCAGGCACCAATCCGGCTAATCAATATGCCACGACTTCCCGTAAATCCCTTTTGGCCCTGACCGATTCCGGCACTTCCAATCCCCAGACCTGGACCATGTCCAATCAAGGAGGAGTGCTTTATTTTGCAACCTCATCTAATAGCGTATCAACAAGTACTACTCCTGCCCTTACTGTTACTGTCAATGGTTTATTCGGCATCGGCACCACCTCCCCGGGCCAGCAGTTATCGGCCAGCGGACTTTTATTGGTCGGCGGATCCGGCACCTCCACCTTTATGAATAACCTCCAAGTTCGTGGAACATTCCAAGCTGGCACTGGCTCCATTTACGCCGGGGAAGGATTCCTGAATTTTAATACCAAGACAACTTCCACTATTCCTTCCGCCAGCGCTTAAACGGTGTCTATTGATTCGCTCTCCACCGGCCCCATGGCGTTTGACACGGATGCCGGAGTGCTTTCCTGGGTGGATATGCCGGTATCTACTACGACATCCGGGATTAATATGAGTTATTCCGCGATGATGGATGCATCTTCCACCGCGTCTCTCACGGTTTATGGCCGTACGGCGAATTCCGGCGGGATCAACAGTTTCGGTATTGGGATTGGCACTACCACGCCGTTTCTTTCACTTTCCGTGCATTCCAGTCCCAATGTTCAGGAAATGGACATCGGCGTATTTAACGGCTCTATTTGCGCTGATAACAACGGCACGACTAAATGTTATGGCGCGCTTACTGCCGGAACGGTATATGGAGATACGGGAACATTTGCCGCTTCCGACGTTGCTGAAAATTATCCGGTTTATGATACGACCGTGGAGGCCGGGGACATTGTCGCAATCGGCCCGGATGTTTCCGCGTCTCATGCGGAGGAAAAAGTAAGTTTTAATGGCAACGAAGATGGGGTAGAGGAGCTCCTTTCTTCCGCCGCGCTGGTGAAAGCAGATACGCAAAACCAAGAACGCATTATCGGCATTATTTCTACCCGTCCGGGCGTGCTTTTGGGCGACGCCACCGGGATAAAATTAGAGACAGAAATAAAACCGGTTGCCCTTTCCGGACGGGTCCCGGTTAAAGTAAATTTGGAAAGCGGGGAAATTAAAATAGGAGATCAAATTGTAATTTCTTCCGTTGCCGGAGTCGGCAAAAAAGCCACCAGTTCCGGCATAACCGTCGGCGTTGCGCTGGAAGGATTTGACGGCTGGAGCGAATTGCCCGATGGAGAACGGCAATTTTCCGAGAGCGGCGTTGTGATGGTCTTTGCGAATCTTGGATATTCAAAACTGGATGACGCAGTTTCGGGTATGGCTTCGACAGGCTCAGCCGATAACTCCTTGAGCGGGGTCGAGGGGCTACTTACTAATGCGTGGAGCGTAGATCAGACCTCGGGCAAAGTAAATGTCGGATTTTACGGCGACATTGACATGCACGGAAACAATATCCTGAATGTCGCCAATATCATTTCTGAAAACGGCAAGTGGTCTATTTCCGAGGACGGCATAATCATCGCTAATCGCGTTATCACGGATGAGTTGGTTACGAATAAATTGACGGTGAATGATGCGGCAACTTTCGGGTCGGTAGCCAAGCCAATCGGCCTTACGGTTTATGACGAAGCCACCGGCGCGGAATATTGCATGAAAGTGCGCAACGGCGCAGTAGTAGCCGCAGCCGGCTCCTGCTCCATAGCGCAAACCAACCCTCCTTCGCCAGAGGCTACGGACGGGCAAGGCGCGGACAATTCTCCGCCATCCGTCATCCTGAACGAAAGTGAAGGATCTGCGGGAGATTCTTCGGCGACTTCGTCGCCTCAGAATGACGTAACTCCAGAGGTTGAACCTCCAGCGGGAGGTTCAACCTCTCCGGATTCCCCGCCGTCCGAGGCCGAGCCTTCGCCGCCCGAGCCATCACCCGAGGTTGAACCTTTTGATGAGGGTTCCGCTTCCGAAATCCCTCCGGATTCGCCGCCGGCGGAAACCCCATTAGAACCTTCCGGCGAAGGTCTAACTGGGCAGGCCGCGTCGTCAACTCCAGCCACTTAATTTTTAAATATTTAAATGTTTAAATATAAGGTATGTCCACTATAAAACAATTTGAGGATCTGCTTGCCTGGCAAAGGTCGCGTGAGCTCGTCCGCGAGATATATAAATCATTGCAAAACTGTCGCGATATGGGTTTTCGCGATCAAATCCAGCGCGCCGCCGTATCGGTTATGTCCAACATCGCCGAGGGTTTTGAGTCGGGGACGCGGCAGGAATTTTTGAATTATCTATATATCGCAAAAGGTTCCGCTGGAGAAGTTCGGGCGCAGTTATATGCCGCCCATGACATCGGCTATTTAAACATTGAAACATTTAAATATTTAAAGGGTCTGGCGGAAGAGTGCTCCAAATTAATTTCAAGTTTTATTTTCAAGCTTAAATCCGGAGGCCAACCGGGAATACAATATAAACAAGAAAAATCCAAAGCCCAGCGCGAGCGTGAAGAATTTGACGATTATTTAAGAAAATATATTGAAGAAAAGAAAACAAACCCCGATGCAAAATTTGATGAAGGTCGGTTTAAGAAATAAGTATTTTTTAAGGGCAATTAAATAATTAAATTTTTAAATTTTATGTCCAAATCTAAACTCATCAGTATCATTATTGGTATAATTGAGGTTTAACTTCAGAGAATCCTTTAACTCCTCAAACCTCTTCATCCGCCGACTACGTCAAACTTTTGCGCGAGCAGGGTAAAATATACGAGGAATTTGATGTGCTTTTCAGATTCCTCTATCCGCCGGATTTTACCGTAACCGAAATTGACGATGAATCGGGCTACACCATTTTGGCGCAAAACTCCGCCAAAAAAGCCGCTTTCCAGATTTTCCTGAATCCTTTTGACTTGTCCACCGAAGCTTCAGCGAAGGCGGGCGAGTCCTGGGTTCTAACTCCGGCGCGCATTAAAAAAGACCTGCCCAACATGATTATTGAAAATCCCCAGCCGGTTTTAATCGGCGCGGACAAAAACATTCCGGCCCTGATTTTTTTCTCGCAGGACCAAACTCTTGGCCGCACCCGCGAAATTTGGTTTGTAGGCAACGGCCATTTGTTCCAGGTGGAGACCTTCGCGGATCAGGATTCCATGATTGGCCCGGTGATGGATACTTTCCAATTTTTACAATAACTACCTGTAATTAAGTAGAAATTTTGTGCAATAAATAAGAACTAAGCAATTCAATGAAATTTTATCAGACAAAAGTTAAAAAAACATCCGGAACCGATTATTCGGAGGTTTATAGTGAGGCGCGTCGCGCATTCAAAAATGTCTCGGCTAAAACAAAGCGCAGACCGTATATTCGCTCGGCGTACTTTAAAAAAGACAAAATATTTCTGGATTATTTTTGGGAGCACCTTTGGCAGAAAAATTGGCGGGATAGAGTGCGCCGTTTGAAATATTATCCGTGCGCGCTGGATTTGATTAAAAATTCCAGGACCGACCCGATCTCTAAACAGAATCCAAATAAATCTTCAGAGATACTGCATCGTTTTGCCGGATCAACCAGAGATAAGGAGTTATTTTTTGTGCAAATTAGCGAAGATAGAAAGACGGATCAAAAACATTTTATGTCGGTATTCCCTGAAGCATAAACGGAAAAAGACCCCCCGCTTGGTGTGGTATATGAACCACGGCCGGAGGCCTTTTTCAGTTTCATTATAGCAAATCCATATCTTATGTCAAATACATTGTCCCCAATTACCTTAAAGAATAGATTTAAAAAAAGGCGTCGCCTTTATACGAAAACTAAAACCCCGCATTACTGCGGAGCTTGAGGATTCCACTTTACAGAGGAATTTCCAGATTCGCCACCATAATCATTATAGCAAATCAGTAGAATTCGTCAAGTGCACGTTGTGGATAACTCCAGAACCCTGGACCTAGAGGGAGTTGCACCCTCGGGATCCTGGTGGCGAACCTGGATGCCCCTGCTTAGTAGGCCCAAGGTATAATAATGGTATCTTATGGAAAATAAAAAATCAAAATTAATTTTATCAATGTTCACACTGCTTGTGATTAATTTTGGAATTGCGAACATTGTGGAGGCGGGTTTAATCTTTAAAGCCCCATCAAGTACGGCATATATAACCCAAAAACCGCCTTGCGGCGGCATGGGCGATCCCATTAGCATGGGAGTCAAGACTTGGTATCTAAGTGCATTATATCAATACTATAAAGACTGTCAAGTAGGCGCCTGTGGATAATTTTATAATATAGCCGGCGGAGGGAATCGAACCCTCGGGATCAAGAATACCAAGTCTCAACCCACGCCAATCGCCGGCTAATAAGCAGATTAGCATGCATAACAAAAAAATTCTAATTTTTATAAGTTTCTTAATTTCGTTTGGCTTTGCTAATGTGGCTCAAGCCGGTCTTATCTTTAAAGCCCCAAGTTCCATAGGATTAATAAGCGGCCTCGTCGGCTACTGGTCTTTTGACGGAAAAGATATGGCCGGCAACACCGCCTACGACCGCTCCGGCCAAAACAACAACGGTACTCTCACCAACGGCCCCACCCGCGCCATCGGCAAAATCGGCCAGGGGTTGAGTTTTGACGGGGTGGATGATTATGTGACTATTGCCGACTCCGATACGCTTTCTTTAATTGATCAAACTGTTTCTGTTTGGTTTAAAAATACTGGCAGCGGCATTCAGATTGTTGTAGAGCATGAAGCTATCAGCGTGCCCAATGATTGGGGCGTTTTCGTGGACTCAGACGGTACTCTAAAGTATTTTGGTACTTGGTCAGTAGATCAGAGTAACGATAGTAATTATAATGTGAGAGACAATCTCTGGCATAACATCATTATAGTGCGTAGTAGTGTTCTTGATCGACGATATTTTTACGTTGATGGGGTACTAGTCTTTAATGTTGCCGATACTCAAACTGGAACAAACAATCCAGATGGAGTTTTGGCTATTGGTGCCCGCATAGCTAATTTATCATTGTTCTTCAACGGCCTCATCGACGATGTCCGCATCTACAACCGCGCGCTGACGGCGGATGAAATTAAACGGCTCTACCGCATCGGTGGGACTTTGAAATTGGGCGATTCTAAATCCCTAAACACTAACTCTCTAACCTCTGGTCTTGTTGGTTATTGGTCTTTTGACGAATCCACCCACGGCACCACTTCGGTGGCGGATCTTTCCGGCAACAATAACCGCGGCCATTTGATAAATGGTCCGCAAAAAGCCATCGGCAAAATCGGCCAGGGGTTGAGTTTTGACGGGGTGGATGATCAGGTAGTTCTCCCAACATCAGCCGTACTTAGCATGACATCGAGTGTCACTGTTTCCGCCTGGATTCGCCGTCAAGGAAACGCGGCAACGTATGCGAGAATTTTTGAACACGGTATGGTGAGTGGGGCTCCTAATTTGGAGTATTCCCTCATCATAGACAACACCGATAAGCTTGCGTTTGGGCTGACGACGGGCGGCGTGGCTGATGAAACGCCGAGCAATGCCACGTTACCGCAGAATGTCTGGATTCACGTTGTTGGAACGTGGGACGGGACAAACAAGAGACTCTATATTAATGGTAGCCTTGATAGGACTATCGCGCAATCGGGGACGATAACCGAGCAAAATAACACGAATACGCTAGGCTACCGAATTGGGCCAATGCATAATTTCAACGGCCTCATCGACGATGTCCGCATCTACAACCGGGCGTTATCAGCCGATGAAATCAAGCGGCTCTACCGCATCGGTGGGACTTTGAAACTGGGAAGTTCCCAGGCGCAAAATACCGGCTCGCTCACGAAAGGTTTGGTTGGTTATTGGTCTTTTGACGAATCCACCCACGGAACCACCTCGGTCGCGGATCTTTCCGGAAACAATAACCGCGGCCATTTGATAAATGGTCCGCAAAAAGCCATCGGCAAAATCGGCCAGGGGTTGAGTTTTGACGTAGTGGATGATTTGATAACAATGGGCGATGTTCTTGATTTTACCACTGCAAATCTTAGTTTCTCGGCCTGGTTCTATCCGCAATCTGGCGGCCACGCTTTTCCTCGAATCATTGACAAAGATAACAACCTAGATAACGGCTATTACTTTGTCTATGACAAAACCAATGGCGCGCTGATGTTTAAGACTGCGGGCACTACGAATATGTCTAGTAATAATTCAGTGATTACACAGAACGCGTGGAACCATGTCGTTGTAACATACGATGGGGCTAATGTGCGGTTCTACGTCAATGGCGTTGCGCAAGGAGCGCCTGCCTACACAACACTGCCGGTTAATACGGTAAATGCATTTGTTGTGGGGAATATAGCTGATTCCAGTCGCCCATTAGATGGTAAGTTAGACGACGTCCGCATCTACAACCGCGCGCTAAGCGCTAGCGAAATACAACGTTTATATAATATGGGCCGCTAACATCCTATAACATCCTTTAATATCCTCTATGACTAATCCCTTAAAGGAATTCCTAAAAAACTTTGACTTCCAAAATCCGGATTGGACTTTACTGCCGGAATGTTTTCCCA
>LCKU01000047.1 GCA_001001625.1 Parcubacteria group bacterium GW2011_GWA2_45_30
CGGGTGGGCGACTAATTCGATTCATATTGGTCGAGGATTGGATACATCTTATTATGCAAATGCGGCCATCGACGACGTCCGCATCTACAACCGCGCGCTGACGGCTGACGAAATCAAACGGCTCTATCGCATCGGCGCGACGCTGAAGATTAACACTTCAATCAATAATGATTCGCTCACGAACGGATTAGTCGGTTATTGGTCTATGAATGCCCCGGATATTGCTCAAGGCGGAGCGACTACAACTGTTTACGACCGCTCGGGTAATGCAAAAAATGGCACCGCGCTCGGACAGGATATTTCAGCGCAAGGCCTCGTCGGTTGGTGGAAATTGGATGAGGGGACGGGAACAAGTGCGGCGGATTCGTCGGGGCAGGGAAACCCGGGGACTCTTACTCTTGGACCGACTTGGATAACAGGTAAAATCGGATCTTATGCCGCAAATTTTGACGGGGTGGATGATTATGTAAATATTAACCCCGGGCCAATTCCACAGGTAAATCCGGCTCCAATCACAGTGTCAATGTGGGTTAATGTCGTAAGCACGTCTGTAAGAAGAGGTTTTTTCCAAATAAACAGCGATGGGACCACTAATGCCGTGATGCTTCTTGAACAAAACTCAGACAATACATGGCGTATTTATATACTAGATGTTTACAGGGCTGGTGGAACGGTAACGACTGGATGGCATCATGTTGTGGGAATTTTAGGGGGTAATTTATCGACATCTGTCGTGAAATTATATGTAGATAATATTTTGATAGTGAATAGTACTCCAACTAATAACGCCCCTGAAAATAGCCCAGTTGTAGTTATTGGTGATCATGAATTTGCAGATTCTTTCAACGGCCTCATCGACGACGTCCGCGTTTACAACAGGGTGCTCTCCGCCGCCGAAATCGCCCAACTTTACTCATACGGCCTTCCGAGGTTTGTCCCCACGGCGGGCAGGCTCGGCCAGGGGATTGATTCCACCCAGTCATACGTCAATCCCGGCAATGTCAGCTCATCCGTGAACAGCTTCTCTTTGTGGATGAAAACCGCCTCCTCCTCTCCCACAGTCAATCTGCTTGACTTAAACGCGGGGCAAAGCATTAAAATCGTAGGAGGCACTGTTACGGCAAGCGGCCTCACGAGCCCCTCCATCTTTGTTGACGGAGTTTCAGGATCAACAGTAAACGCGGGTTGGCATCATATCGCCGTTACCACCGGAACCGCGGTCAACGCGAGCGCGGTGAACCTCGGGCTTAACGCGACCACCACCGCTCCGCTTGATGGCGTCTTGGACGATGTGCGTTTTTACAATAGAGTAATCAACAATGACGAAATCAAGCGGCTCTACCGCATCGGGGCGACGCTGAAGATTAACACCGATGTTTCGCGCGACAATCCGGATTTAGAACGCGGCCTTGTCGGGCTTTGGTCTTTTGACGGCAAAGATATGGCTGGCGTCACCGCCTATGACCGCTCGGGCAATTCCAACAATGGCACTCTCACCAACGGCCCCGTCCGCGCCATCGGCAAAATCGGCCAGGGATTGAGTTTTGATGGGAGTGATGATTATATTTCCATTTCAAATTTTTGCCCCAGTATTTCCAATACAGCAGGAACTATTTCAGCATGGGTTAAACCGGATGTGGATAATCAAGCAACAGATAATAATGATTACATATTTAATTGTCAGGCTGGTCATCAGCCATCACTCTTTATTCTAGGAGGTTCAATTCCAGATTACGAGTTTAGAAGATTTACAGCTCGAACTGTAGCCACAACTAGACCTAGAGCTAATGTCTGGGTGCACCTTATTGCTACTTGGAATACCTCAATACAAACTATATATGTCAATGGCGTCCAAGAAGATTCAGACGCAACTGTTTCAACGACTCAGTCTGGAGCTGGGTATATAGGAATATTTGGGGGTACAACTGGTTCTTGGGACGGCCTCATCGACGACGTCCGCGTGTACAACCGCGCGCTAAGCGCTAGCGAAATACAACGTTTATATAACTTAGGCAGGTGAGCGTGGCGTGGAGGCAGGGGAATCCATTTGTATTTTAATGTAGGGTTTGGTATAATATAAATATGAAGAAAATAATGCAATTTTCTATATCTAAAAGCGATGATTATTATGTTGCGGAGGCAGTTGATTTTCCTATTGTTACCCAAGCGAAAACATTCGAGGAGTTAATTTCTAATATCAAAGAGGCCGTAGAAGTGTATCTCTATGATGATAGCGCCGAAGAATTGGGTGTGGTGAAAGACCCTTCTTTGTTCATCAATTTTGAGATACCGGCTTATGCCCAATAAACTTCGTGATTTATCAGGCAACGAGATTATAGCTTTGTTCCAAAAATTTGGCTTTAAGGTTTCTTATTCAAAAGGAAGCCATTTTAAGTTAGTTAGAATTGTTAGCGGCGAAAAACAAGTACTGGTCGTGCCGCGCCACAACTCGGTTGCCAAAGGAACCACTAAATCTATTTATCGCAAAGCCCTTCCATACATAGGCGAAGATCAATTGAAACCACTATTTTATACAGGATAACGGCTCCATCGATTTACCCCGCACCGAACTTGTTCCGGTGCCGGGACGACGGCCGCATAACCACGCGCTTTCGGGGGATTTACCCCGTGAAATCTCGCAAATTTTTCAAAACCATGAAATTTTATTACACCTACATCCTCAGAAGCAAGAAAGATAAAACAAATCGTATTTCACAGGGTGAATCAAACGCCTCTACAACCTCGGCCGCTAATTGCTCACTAAACTTTTGGACATCCGATGTCCAAAAGTTTAAGAAAAGATTGCATGATTTGGGGAGGTAGTGAATTTGCAATTTTTATTAGATATACTATACTGTGTTTATGAAACGAATCATACAATTTCATATTTCTAAGGGCGATAAATACTATGTGGCAGAAGGTGTTGATTTGCCGGTAGTTACGCAGGGCATAACTTTGGATGAATTGGTTGCGAATATTAAAGAAGCGACAGAACTTCATTTATCTGGAGAAAATCTGACCGAACTTGATTTGGCAAAAGAACCGTCTTTGCTTGCAAACATTGAACTTTCGCTAAACTATGCCTAAACTGAAAGTGTTGTCTGGGCAGGATGTCATCCGAATTTTTAAGGAATTCGGATTTTTTGCGGTAGATCAAAAAGACAGTCATATTAAACTGCGGCGGATAATGGCAAACGGCGTCAAGCAAACTATTACCGTCCCAAACCATGATGAAATTGATCAAGGGACGCTCGGCGCAATATACCGCCAGACGCTACGTTATATTCCCGAAAGCGAGCTTGAAAAATATTTTTATACAAAGTAACGGATGGCCTCAAATCTTCGGACATCCGATGTCCCAAAGTTATTCCAGTAGACAGCTTTTTATTTCACTCTCCTCCAAATCGATTTCTTTTAACCATTCTAAAATTCTATCTCTATAGCCGTTTTCGCCGCCAAAATATTCCGAAAGCAACTTTCTATTTGTAACCGATGGGAAGTTATTTTTCCCAAGATAATCAAGATGGCTCGACCATCTATATGATTCCAGATATTCAAAAACCTTTTTATAATTATTGATCTTTCTTTTCCGCCATTCCGGAAACTTAAGATCCAATGGATTTAGATGGATGTAGTAGGGGATATAGATAAAATGAGCATCTCTTTCAATGGCTACGCACTTATACTTGCCCTGAAATAAAGCGCCGCTCCTATCGTATTTTTCATTAAAATATTTTGCGTAACCCATATTCAGTTTTTTCATAAACAAAGAGACCGCGCTGTCTTGCCGCGGCACAACCAAGAGATGATAATGGTTAGGCATTAAGACGAACGCAAGGATGTCCACCAATATTTTTCTTGGCTCTCTCTCAACCCTAACTTTTGGACGTCCGATGTCCAAAGTATTGGTAAAGGTATATAGTACATCGGCAACAGGATTGGCATCGTTGAACTCGAACAGGTCATGGATAAAACGCAAATGATCCTCTTTATCTAAAAATATTTTACGTTTATCTACGCCCCTGTTTAGAAGATGATAAATTTTGCCGCTTACTGTTTTTGGATTCATAGATCCAGCTTAAATCTTTGGACATCGGATGTCCATAAGTTAATTCTACGGCTAGACCGACGACGGCTGCATAACCGCGTGCTTTCGGGGGATTTACCCCGTGAAATCTCGCAAATTTTTCAAAACCATGAAATTTTATTACACCTACATCCTCAGAAGCAAGAAAGATAAAAAGCTATGAATCAAACGCCTCTACAACCTCGGCCGCTAATTGTTCACTAAACTTTGGGACATCCGATGTCCCAAAGTTTGAGGAAAGATTATATAATTTGGGACGCTAGTTTGAAAATTTGTTAAAATGAATAGGGCTATGTTTAAAAAAGAAAACAACTTTGCTTTTATAGATGGACAAAATTTATATTTAGCCATTTTAGAGTTGGGGTGGAAGTTGGATTATAAGCGATTTAGGATTTACCTTAAAGAAAAATACGGAGTCGCAAAAGCATATATGTTCATGGGTTTTTTACCAGCCAACCAAGAGCTTTATAAATTTCTACAGAGTGCTGGATTTATTCTTGTTTTCAAACCGATCTTGGAGGATAAAAATAACAAAGTGAAAGGCAATTGTGATGCCGAGCTTGTTTTGCAGGCGATGATTGATATCAAGGAATACGATGGCGCGATTATCGTAACTGGCGATGGAGATTTTTATTGTCTAGTTAAGTATTTAGAATCTATTGGAAAATTTGGCAGGGTGCTCGCGCCGTCTCCTAAAAATTGTTCTTCGCTTTTGGAAAAGGTAGCCGGTAAAAAGATCGCATTTGTAAGCGATCTAAGGCAAAAACTTGAGTACAAAAAGAAAGAAACCCCGTAAGGACAAAACCTTACAGGGGGGCTTTCATAGTGACTACATTTTCATGTTAGCAAATGCAATAAATAAGTCAATAGCGGTATCCACAGGTCTCACCCCGTTAAAGATCACGCCTTTAACGGGGCAAGCTGCACATTAAGCGCAGACGAAATCAAGCGACTCTACAGCCTCGGCCGCTAAACTTTGGGACATCCGATGTCCAAAAGTTATACCCGTTTAGAATTTTAAAATTTGATATTATTTCGGATTTCGGATTTTAAGCGAATGGTCTCATCGACGACGTAAGAATATATAATTGTATATTATCTGCAGATAAGATATGCAGGTTATACAATATTGGGAGGTGAGACTTGTAGAAATCGTTTGAAATTGCTAGATTTGAGAAACTATGTTTTCTGATTGCGTAAAATTGGTTAAGGAGTGGTGCGGACTGAAAAGTAATTTATGTGGAAAAGAAAGTAAAGTAATTTTTAAGCAGGGCGATATTTGGTGGGCGAGTCTCGGAATGAATTTAGGAGAGGAAATGTTTGGAAAAGGAGAAAAATTTCGGCGTCCAGTTTTGGTGTTCCGCAAATTTACCGGAAATTCATTTCTTGCATTGCCAATTACCAAGCAAGAGAAAAAGGGCAGTTGGTACGTCGAAATTACTATCCACAAAGAGAGGCGGTGGGTTATGTTAAATCAAGCGAGAATCCTAGATAAAAAACGGCTCACCAATAGAATTGGTGAGCTGGACGACGCCGATTTTCATAAAGTGAAAACAGAATTTTTGAAGTTCTATGGCTCTTAAAAAATCGTCACCCCGCCTTTTGAGCGGGGATCAGTGGGAAAATCCCAAATTGTATTTTAAGTATATCAAGCTAATATATCCTGTCAAGCGCAGTTAGCGCCAAATAGGGTCAGACCCTACTATGATAGAATATTCTAAAGATGTGGATACTGGGATTTGATGATTTAATCACTTACATACTATAATAGTAAGGTATTTGTTAGGTAGATTGGCTCATATTTATGCGATAATCAGGCCTGTCAAATGCTTAATATATATTTTATGGATACTATCACAAATCGTTTTGAGTGGGGGTCGCGGATGCTGTTATATGTTTTGGCAGCTTTTCTGCCCCTGGCGGTTTTGCCGTTGTCTTTGAGGGTTGATTTCGGTCGCGAGATTATTTTTTCAACCTTGGTGATTGCGGCGGCGGTTTTATGGCTTCTTTCCATATTGACTGTGGGGGAAGTCAGAATCCGCCATTCGCCGGTTTGTTGGGCGGCACTCGCCCTGCTTTTGGTTTTTGGAGCCGCGACCATATTTTCCAAGTCGCCCTTCGTGTCGTTTTTGATTTCGGACGTAGCCGCGGAAAGTTTAGTAACGCTTATGGCCGCAGCGCTTCTGATGTTGCTTACATCCAGCGTTTTCCGTTCGCGGGAAGAAGCCGGTATGCTGATTTTTATCCTGATTTTTGCCGGGGCCTTGTCTGCGCTTTTTACCCTAATTCAGATTTGGACCGGTTTTACTCCGTACCGCTGGCTGGTAAATTCCGCGACCAGTATTGATTTTAATGTGGTCGGAACTATAAACGGCCTGGCGCTTTTCTATATCGCGCTTTTCATGATGACGCTGGGCGTGCTTTATTCCACGTTCGCTGATAACTGGAAAGAGTGGGTTCGCTACGCGCTTTGGGCGGCGCTGGCGTTTTTTGCGCTAAATATAATATTTATTAATTTTCGCATCGGCTGGGGGGTGATGCTCGCGTCCGCCATCGTGGCTTTCGGTTTCGTGTTTATGAATGTGCGCCTGGGCGGAAGAAAATTGGATTGGCGCTACGCATTTGCGATTTTTTTGATCGTTGTTTCGGTGGTAATGCTTATTGTGCAAACACCCTTGGTGCAGTTGGCTTTTCCGGCGGAAGTTTCTCCGACGATGGGCTCAACTTTTAAAGTGGCGCAAGCGGTTTGGGGCGAGGGCACGAAATCGCTTTTGCTTGGATCGGGTCCGGGGACTTTCGGGCTGGATTGGAATTTTTACAAAGATCCGTCTATTAATCAGAACATTTTCTGGGGGCTTCGTTTTAACCAGGGATTTTCCTGGGCATCCACGGTTTTGGCTACGGCCGGTATTTTGGGATTTTTGGCGATGCTCGTGTTTCTTTTAAGCGCGGCGGCGGTTTATTTGCGGGCGGAGCTGACTGCCACCGAGGAGGAAAGGCCATTTTCTTTAGGCGCATTTTTGGGTTTTGTCGCGTTGCTCGCGTCTGTTTTTGTCTATCCGGCGAACTTTACCCTGACTTTTGGGCTTTTTCTTCTGGCCGGGATTTTGGCAGTATTTTTGGGGCGCGAGAGCTCCGTACCGGGGTTCATGCGTGCGGATGATAGTGCGGAGTCCGGCACGGATAGCGCCGTAGAGCGCCGCGGCTTTTGGGATGTTAAGGAATATTTGGTGCGCTTGGAAAGCCCGTGGCTGGTATTTGTTTCTTCACTTTTGGTTATTGTTTTCTTGTCGCTGGGCGTTGCGGCGCTTTATGCGGAGGTGATCCGGGTGCGCTCCGCGCTCGCGCGCGAACGCGGAGTTGCTGCGTTAAATTCGGGAAATACGGACAACTCAATCTCCGAATTTGAACAGGCGGTTTTAACCGATCAGAGAAATTTTCGCAATTACCAGGCGCTTTTGCAGGCGCGCACCGAAAAATTGAAAACTTTGATTCAACGCGCAGCCGGAGGAGAAAACGTCCAGCAGGATTTTCAAGCGCAGTTGGCGTTGGCTATTCAAAACGCCCAGCGCGCCACGGAATTGAACCCGCGGGAGCCGTTGGCGTGGCGGGCGCGCGCGGCGTTTTATGAGGTAATGATTCCATTTATCCCGGGGTCCGAGCGCTTGGCTTTTGAAGGATATCAGCGCGCGTCCGAATTGGATCCCATAAATCCGTCAATTTATACGGATTGGGGAAGGGCGGGTTTGGTTTATGCGGACCGGCTGCTGCTTTTGGCCAATCAGTCCTCGGGCGAGGCGCGGGAAAATTTGGTTAAATCGCGCGTATCCATATTGCAGGAAATTGAAAAAGTGCTGGAGAAGGCGGTATTGGTCAAGCAGAATTTTGCCACGGCCCACTTTTTGGCGGCGCAGACCGCCATTCGTCTGGGTAATCTGCAGTCAGCGATTCGCGCCACGGAAAATGCCAAAGCCACCGCGCCCTTTGA
>LCKU01000048.1 GCA_001001625.1 Parcubacteria group bacterium GW2011_GWA2_45_30
GTTTGCGAAAGATTATGATTTTTCACCACAATTTCGCGGAGCGCCAAATTCGGCCGGTTTTCATCCGCCAGCGCCTTGATACGCTCGGCCAGAAGCGCGGGATTCGGCTCTTCCAAAAAATACGGCGGCGGCAGAATTTTTCTATACGCTTCATTAGAAGTAATAATACTCAATCCGCAGGACATTGCGTCCAAAATCGCCTTATCCAGCGATCCGGTTCCGGAAGTATTCAAAAACATATCATGCTCACGCAAAATTTCCGGCAATTCCGCATACGGCCGCGGACCGTAAAAAGAAACATAAGAAGCGAGCCCTTTTTCGGCAACCATCTTTTTAAGCGCGGTAAGATATTCTTTGTCGCGCGTGAGCATGGGCCCACCCACAATAGAAAGAGACCAAGGCCTTGGCCACTTTTCTTTAAGAACCGCGCAGGCGTTAATAATTGCCTCATAATTTTTCACCGGAGCAATTCTCCCTACGGTAATCAAACGAAGTCCCTGACGATTAGAACCGATTGAATTTGTCAGGGGCGTGAAAAAATCGGTGCGAATGGCTTGGCCCACGTATAAGACTTTTTTAGACGGCAGACGGAATCCTTCGGCAGATGAAGTAAAAACACAGTCCACCATCTTCTCGGCAAATTTCAAGCGCGTGGTAACGGATTTATGCGCGTACCAGAGTCCGGTCGGACGCCGCAACGATAAAGTAAACGGGGAGGCGGCCAGCACAAATTCCGGAATTTGATGAAAAAGCACGGCATCGGACCCGGCATAGTGATGCGAGAAAAACTCCCAAAATTTCCAGATACGCCCGATACGTCCCCGGCCCTCATCTTTGCCAAAAGTAAAAACCTCCACGCCATCCGGCGGAGAGGATGATCCGCGCACTGCCGCAATCACGATAACCGAACTGCAATGTTTCTTAAATTCTTCAAACCAATAATAAAACGGCCCGAGATTTTCGTCATTTTTATCAACTTTTTGAGTGATAATGAGTAATTTCATAAATTCATATATGCCGAGCAGACTGTCTGAAAACTCGGTTTTAAACCTGTGGGGCTATTCTGAAACAATATACCCGGATGCCGCTGTGAGGTAAAAACCGAGTTTTAGGACAGCTACTTATCTACTAATTTGATTTTTCGCAAACATTCGAAAATATATAAACCTTGCACCAACCGCCGCATATGCCGCATAAAACGGCAAAATAGGAAGGCGCAAGCGCGCATTTATCGCGTATCCGGTGGTTAAACTTGCGGCCAAGAAATAACCAATCAAGACAAGAATCAATAAATCGCGCCGGCGATTATCTCGCTCCTGCAGTGACAACCAAGCGCCGCCCAAGAAAAAGAACATAACCATAATCCAAAATATGCGTCCGGCAATAAAGATAAAAAAGAACGGGTCGCGCAAAAATAGACCCGGGATCGCAGCCAAAGACCGCCTAAGCTCAAGAATTGAAATCGGCGGGCCGCCGGCTCCTCTATAAAATCCGAGATGCACCGCCAAATCATAATACGCATCATGGGTAAAAAATTGCCAGGCAGTCAGTGCATTCAGTTTCAAAAACGCGAATGGGTGCGCGAAGATCATTTTTTTTGCTTCCCCGCGGAAAAAATCCGGAAGCGCCGGATCCCGCGAATTAAGGCCGGCATCGCGGATCTTGGCCGCTAACTTTTCCTGCTCAAAATCAAGCGCTGTGCCGTTGGCCATGGCAAGCGTCCCGCCGGCGTAATTGAAATAAAGATTTTTGGCATCAACATAGGTCAAACGCATAACCCCAAATTCAGCATAATTCCTCCAGAGCCAGGGAGATACAACCGCCGTTCCCGCTGCGACAAATATTATCGCCCCGGCCAATCGCCGCCTTAGTTTTTCCTTTCCCCCCAACAGCAAAAACAAGGCGAAAATTGGCACAAGATACAAACCGATTGGCCGCACCAAGGATGCAACACCGATTAAAAATCCAGCGGCTGCCGGCATCCACCCGTGACCGCCGTTTTTCATATATGAAATGGCTACGAATAAAAAATACAACAGCAAAGAAATAAAAATAATTTCCGTCAGAAGAAAAACGCTGTGGGCGGCAAAAAACGGCTCAACGGCCAAAACCGCGGATGCTGTTCGCAAAATATATTCTGGAAAATCAAATATCTGCAAAACTTTATACGCCAATACGGGAATAATGGCTCCAAGAACTATCTGTATAAAAATTGCAAGTAAAAATCCGCCGGTCAGTATGTACGACAATGCTAAAAATAGGGGGTAGCCGGGCGTCCGATTGCCATTAGGAAGATAGGGCGGATTTTTATCCCAACTGAAACCGTTGCCCTCCGCAATATTTCTGGCAATTGTGGCATACCCTTCCGCATCGCCATAATTGAAAACAAAATCACTGCCGGAAAATATAAAACCCGTTCCGAAAAAAATAAAACGCACCGCAACGCCCAGAATAAAAACGATGGTCAGAAATTTTTTAGTATCCATAAATTTTGTGTAGCCCGTGTTCGCTGGGGGAGAGTTCTATCCATGACGATACGCTTTACCACATAACCAACCGGAGAGATTCAACTGCTATAAGTTCTACATGAAATAAGGGCCTCTCTATACAGGGCAAGATAATCCGACTTACTAATAGCTTCAAGTTTCTGCGCAGTTTTTTTAGCCGCATCGGTTATACGCATTCGTTCGCCATTATTTTTGTATAGGCCTGTGACGGCGCGCAAAAGCGCTTTTTCATCTCCGACCGATACCACGATACCGTTTTGGCCGTTTTTTATGATTTCTCCGGCCAGTCCCACATCGGTCATAACCACCGGCAAACCCGCGGCCATGGCTTCAATAGCCGTCCGGCCCCAGCCTTCATAATTTGAAGGCATAACGTAAAGATCAAATGATTTTAAAAAGGACGGCAAATCATTGCGCCATGGCTCTATGATAACATGTTTTTGTAATTTGTAATTTGTAGTTTGTAGTTTGTAGTTTTTTAAATCCGGTCCGTCGCCCACAACCACCAACAACGCGCGAGGGCAAATTTTAATAAATTCCCGCATTATTTCAATCAGCATGGAGAAATTCTTTTCCTTGTCTACAAACCGCCCCACGGCAATCATTTTAAAATCATAATCGTGGAATCGAGCGTCTATGGCCGGATCACGCTCCGCATTTACAAATTTAGATGCATCCGTAAAAATCGGCAGCACCGCAATTCTTAATCCTTGATTCCTGATCCCCGATTCAAGCAACGATTTCTTAATCCGCTCCGATACCACCCGAATGCAATCCGCTTTGGGTATTAAAAAAATTGCCAGCCAATACCGCATCCATTCTTTCCAGGATGCGCGACGATACCAAGGACTAAAAAAATCAGTATGAATCTGAATCCTAAGAGGAATATGTAAATACCGCGAGATAAACCAGGCAGCCAGCCCGGATTCGGCCGGATCCTGCGCATCAATGATGTCAATTCTTTGCTCACGCGCGATTTTTTTTCCAAGCGATATCGCACCCAAAAGCCACCCGAATTTGTATCTGAAATTTATGGGCCAAAGATACAAAAAATCTGGGGATCATTTCCAATAACCAATACTTTCATAGAAGAATCCCGTTAGAGATTTATATAAAAAGATGTAATTTTATAACGATATATCTTTATAGACATAAACCGTCCAAAGTTTTATACCGAAGTTACATCTCTAACGGGATGAATTTCAATGATAATAATCAAGCTTCTCCGTCCTAACTTTTTTTTAAATAGTTTCCCAAGAGCCAGGAACTGGATTGTATTTTCCCGCCCGCACCCACATTAAACTCCATCCGGCAATTTATTTTCCGGCAAACCGAGAATTCCGGGATATTATCTCGGGTCCTGTCCCCGCCATTGGAAAAAATATGCGGATGGATTCTTTCAAGTTCCGCGCAGACACTCATATCGTCTGGATCGGGCGGATGAGAAGTTAAAACAACTTCGTCTACGTCAGTGAGTGCTGAAATTATTTCTTTTCGTTCATCCTCGGGCATGAAAATCCGGCCCTTTTTCTTGCGTAGCCAATTGTCATTATTTAAAATTACGACAAGCTTGTCGCCGAGTTTTTTTGCCTCTTTAAACAACCGGACGTGCCCGACATGTACCGGGTCAAATCCGCCGCTGACTGCAACTATAATTTTATTTTCCATATTATTCTTTTAAATTTATTGTTAATTAAAATTACCTATTTTACGATTTCTTTAAATATATTCATCCATTCCTGCGCGGCATCTTCCCAGGAATGAACAATATGCATCTTTCTCAATTTTTCTTTTTGCGCCGCCCTATTTTTTTCATCCATCAGCCATTTCAATTTCGGAACGAGTTCTTCGTCATTTAACGGATCAACCCAAAATGAGTTATCCGCAATATATTCAGTATAACCGGAATTTTTAGTAAAAAGAAACGGCGTGCCGCGCGAATATGCTTCAGCAATAACATTTGGCCCCACATCGGAAAACGACGGCAGGACGAGAAAAGAAGCTTCGGACATTTCTCGCAAAATATCATCGTGACGCGCCGGCGGCGCAAAAGTAATACCCGGAAAGCCGTTTTCTTTCACAAACTTTTCAACCTGATTTTTCTCCGGTCCGTTTCCAATCAATTTAAGTTCATATTCACCCGCATTTGCGGCAGAAAACGCGCGGATAAGGCGATATAGATTTTTTAGGTAAAGCATCCTGCCGGCCCATAACACCACTTTTTTAACTGGTAGCTGGTAGCCGGTAACCGGTAGCTTGTTCGCAGATGGCCAAACATTGCGGATAATAATGGTCTTTTGGCGATCAACTCCAAACGCCTGAATAATCATTTCACGGCGCCACTTAGATGAAAACACCAAGCGGTCCGCGCGGCGCATAACCCAGCCGACTACAGCGCGTATAATACGTTCTTTACGAGTGAGTGCCTGAAAATTTGCATAAAAATTAGGCAGTGTTACTTCACCTCTCGTTCTTTCCATAAAACTCTCCCACAAAAAATCGCCCTCTACGCGCAACACAAA
>LCKU01000049.1 GCA_001001625.1 Parcubacteria group bacterium GW2011_GWA2_45_30
GAAGAAGGAGAAAAATACAGCGTCGCGGCTTCTGCCGCAGACGCAGAGACAAGGAACATGGAACAAGAGACAAGGAAAAATAACAAAACCATCCTTATTCCCTGTTCCTTGATCCTTGTCACTTGCTCCTTGTCTCTTGTTCCTTGCCACTTACTCTTTGTACCCCTCGCAAGTCCATTTAATAAACGTCCAACCTCCTCTCTCAATTTCACTAACAACTGATGCTGTTCATTGGATGTATAGACAAGACGAAGAGAGAAATCAAGATAATATTCAACCTCGGTTAATGATCCTAAAGCAATATTATAAAAATGGACTTTATCTTTTTTTGAATTCCTGGTATAACCTTCAGCTATATTGGCTGCTACTGAAACAGCAGCCCGTCGCATTTGTGAAATTAAACCGAATTTCTCCTCGCTTGGAAAATTTTTGGTTGCACGATAAATTTGAAAAGCTAATTCATCAGCTTTCTGCCAAGCAATCAATTTACGATATGCAACTTTATTTTCTTGTTCCATGTCTCTTGCTCCTTGTCTCTTGTTGTTATTTCCTTGCTCCTTGTCTCTTGCTCCTTGTTGCTTTATATACTGCGTAAGCAATGACAAGCCCTAATACAATTATAATCCAAATCTCCCATCTCTCATACCATTTGAGCGGATACCTCGGCTTAACAACCGCAATTCTCTCATTGCCCGTCTTATCCAAGGCCTTAACATAAATCCAGCTCCGCAAATTCTGATCCTGCAAAACATACGGACTTTCCGCCTTCATCCATGTTCCTTGTCTCTTGATCCATGTTCCTACTATCCCGCTCCTTGTCTCTAAAATCTCATAATGATCAACCCCCGAAGCTTTATCTTGCGTAGCAAAAACCAAAAACCATTTGCCATCAAATATGGTTGAATCGCGCGCAATCTCTGGCTTAAACGATTCTGGCGGCTCGATATCTTCAGGAGCAGGGATCAAGAGACCCTTCTCGTAGAGCCCGGAATACCGCCGAAAAAAGTAATCCCTTTTCTCCCTCATACCCTCCGGGCGTGATGCCGGAAAAAGCGATTTCTCCTTGTTTCTTGTCTCCTGTCCCTTGTTCCTTGTGTGGCCGCTCTACCCAAAAATTTACAATAGTATTTCCATCCCGTATCTCTTTTAAATCCAAAAGGTCATTGGGAAAGATTATTTTCCCCTCGAAAGCGTTGATATTTTCCTGCTCGGTGTTCACGAATAGAGTTACCTCAAAATTTTTGTCAACTTGTGCTTGCGTTGTTTTTGAATCAAATGAAATCACTGTGGCAAATACTGACGTAGCAACAAGCAACAAGCAACAAGAAACAAGGAGGGTCTTCACCCCTTGTCTTCTCCGCCTTGTCTCTTGTTCCATGTTCCTTGTCTCTTGTTCCATGTTCCTAATTTAACCAGTCCAATAAAATGCCATTATTGAAAAATCAATCAAATCAACTTTTCCATCGCCGTTTAACCGCTCTATTTCTTTTGGCTTAAACTCCGTGGAGAGTGCTCGTTTGTGCCAATACGCGGCAATGGAAAAATCAACCAGATTTACTCGACAATCGTTATTCAAATCGGCTTTTGCCGGACATTTTGCCGGCTGAGCGGAAACATTTTTTGTGCCAACGAGAAAACTGATGGCCTTGCTAAAAGAACTAATCGCGCCTTCTTTGGCCGCTTTTGATTTTGTGAAATGCTGACCCATATCCAGACTTCGCTCTTATCAACCGCGATGGTTGGCGCAATGAAAACGCCGCCGATGTTAGTGGTGGCGCCGGAAGTTACGCTTACTGGAAAAGTTAAAAGAGATGAGCGGATTCCTTTGCTATCTTCCGAATAAACGCTAAAAATATAATTGCCGCTGGAAATGCCGGTAACACTCACTGAAAAATTGGCATTGGCATCGGCAATCGTTGTGGCCGCAATTTGCGCGTCTTTCAAAACTGTTATCGTGCTCTTGGGGTAAGCTCTGCCAGAAAAAGTAACGCCGATGGCTGGAGCGACATAAAATCCGCCGCCCCCACCACCTCCGCCCGCAGGAACCGGCGCCGCCGTAGTGCAGGAAGAAGTATTAAAAGTGCAATTAGAGTTGCAACTTAAAGTTCCGCCCGAAAAACCTTGGGTGGAACAGCTTTTTCCGTTTAAATTAGAGCCGTCGCATTCCTCGCCGGAGTCAATAGTGCCGTTGCCGCAAGTCCCGTTAATCGTCACTTGCAGATTTACCCCACTGGCATAGACCAAAAACGGGATAAAAATAAAAGTGATAAAATATATAAAAGTGAGATGCGTGATTTTCATTCATCGTGATTTTTTGCAATAGAAATCCTTACGTTTTTCTTAAGAAACTTTACACCGAAAAAGAGCGCGATAACCGCAACAATAAAGCCAAGCAAATACCACAGAGGAAAGGCGTAAAATGCTATTTTGTTAGCGGTTAACTCGTTTCCCTCTCCATCCACGATATTAATTTCGGCAACGTAACGCCCCAGCAAAAGCCCGGAAACATCCCACATTGCCGAAAGATCACGAACTCCTGTAGGCAATACCGTCTGCCCGGCCACCGGCACCACGCCAACTTCTTTTCCAAAAATATTGGTAATGGTAATCACGCCCTTTGGCTCAAAATGAACCGTACCGGTGTTTTCAAATTTGATGGTAAAGGGCACCGGACCTTTTTGCACAAAAATCGGAGCGGAAAAATCCAACACCTTGCCTTTCTGCAATTGATTGCCCGGGACGGTTATAAAAATAAGCATTCCGACCCGGGTGCCGACTTTCAACTGGCCCTGCTCCTTGGCATCGGTCGCTTTAAAAAAGACAACCCCAAAATGCCCGCCGGGTTCCGCATCCGGAGGCGCTTTTACGGTATAAATAATGCTTCTTGCTTGTCCCTTTTCAAAGACAAACGAATCGGGCGCGTCAAGCGTTATCCAGTCCCGAACTGTTGTAACTCCCTCCGCTCTGCCCACAAACTGAACATTCACGCTTCCAGCCGCCGGAATGAAGTCCTCAATAGTCGCCTCAACTTTCACCGTACCATCGCTTTCATTTTTGAGCGTTATCTGACTGGAAACGGAATTTCCCGGTTCAATGGTATGGGAAACCTTGACCGGCTGAATAGTCAAACCGGTGCTTGCGCTATAACTTATGCCGATTCCGACGATCAAAAACGCATATAAAAAAACAGCAAAGCATATTACCGCTCTCGCGATTTTTAGCGAATAACTCATATCAAAATGGTAGCGGGTAAAACGTTATTCCCCATGTCAGAATGACATTCTTGGAGCTACCCGCTACCAGTTCATTTACACAAATATTATGGATTTACCGTTGCCGAATATGTCAAGGGAGCTTCGTACGCGCCAGTTTGCTGGCTTGCCCCAACATCAAGATAATACTGCACAGTGTTTAAGTGCGTGCTGGCGCTGTAAGAACCACTTCCCGCATTGCCGATCCGGGAAACATTTGTTGAGCTGGCAATGCCGGCCCACTTCTGGCTGGCATTAAACATAGTATCGCTTGTGCCCCACCAAGCCGTGGAAAGAAACGGCACGGAACCGCTGGCGCTCATCACCCGGAAATACAGAAAGTCGTCTCCGGAAGAAATTGAGGCGGCATTTCCGCCGGTAGTAGTGGCCGTAGCTGCTGCCACAATCCATCCGGTGCCGTCAGGAAGTTCCGTGACATTAAGGCCGCCTATGCTTCCACACGCTACCGTGAGCGTTCTGTCATCACAAGACAAGGTTACATTCCAACCGGGGGCATTATTGGTCGTTACCGAAAGCGTGGTGGTCGCCTGTACCGGCGTTGCGGGCGTTAAATTAGAAAACTGGTTAGTGCTGGTAGTAAATGATAAGGTTGAGGCAACCGTTACCGTTAAATTTACCGCTTCTCCATAGGCATGCTTCGCGTAAAAGCCGGAAAACGCCAACAACGCGATCATTAAAGCAACGCCGAGCAGATAAATATCATTTTTTATTGATAACGCAATATATTCAAACATATTTGCTTTAAGAATTAATTAGTTCAATTTTCAATCGACCCCCGCACCGGAGCTAAGCTCAATGCGAGACTACATTTTGGCAATAGAAAAGGCCGTTCGCTCAAAGGCAAAACGGCCTAAATATGCAAGCATATTTTTCGTCTTTTAAGGAGAGAGAGAGAGAGAGCCATATATATATTATATGCGTGTTTTTGGGGAAAACATAAAAAGTTATCCACAGGGCATTATCCCTTACCTTATATCTGTTCGTTCCAAAATTTTGAATCCGTCCGCAACAGCCTCACATAGAAAATCTTCCAGTTGGCTATGGTCGTCTTTAGTTTGAGCTTTATAAAGATATGCGTAATAAAGCCGTTTTTGTTCCTGACGGATTATGGCGGGGGCAAAATTCGCACTAAGAAGCATCACGTTCATAAACAAACGTCCGACACGGCCATTGCCGTCAGAAAAAGGATGAATTTGTTCAAATTTGCTATGAATACCTGCGGACTCTGCAATTACATCTTTGTTTTTTAGGGCGACTCGAGTTATTACCTCCGACATTAATTTGGGAACACTCATATAATTAGCGGTTGGTAAATTGACGCCGCTAATCCTGACGGCATGATTGCGGAAAATACCGGCATCCGGCCGGACACCGTTCATGAGAATGCTGTGAAGCTTAAGTACCAGCGCTTCATCTTTTCGGCGCAGGGCTTGCTTCTTGGCAATAAGCTGATTGGCGGGAATTATTTTTTGTCCGGTCACTTCCAAAAACAGTTCGTCTATGGCGGCTTGCATTTTCAGCCTAGGTTTTGATTTTCCAGTCCACCAGCCGTTGAATGCGGCGAAAGACACGCCAAATTTCTCGGCGAGTTTTGTCTGGGTCAACCCCAGCTTCTTTTGAAGAATTTCCAGCTTTTGGCGCGTATTCATGGGCGTAAATTTCCTTAAGTATAGCTATTTTACCAAACTTTATAAAGTTATACAATATTATGGAAACTTTATAAAGTCACCTGAAGGAAAGCGGTATATTTGTGGGAGACCGTTGAACAATCCCTAAAAATATATTTTTCGAGTAAGTCCTTCGACTTCGCTCAGGATAAACTGAGCGCATCGAGAAATTGCCTAAAAAGGAAGCTTCTCCGCCGGTCTTCTGGGTTGACGGCACATCAAGATAATAAAGCACGGTATTTAAGGCGCAATTTGCGCCGGAACAGCTTACACTGCTATCGCCGATTTTCTTGGCAGTAAAATTGAATCCGGCCCAGAGCGTGGTTGCGCTGTCTATATAAGCATCAGTCGTTCCCCACCAACTGGTGGATTTAAATGCCTGGGTGCCGCTGGCAGTCATTACCCGCATGGCCAAGACATCGCCGCTTGAATCAAGCGAAGAAATGCGCACGGCGTTTCCGGCCGTGGTGGTAGCCACACCCGGAACCCAGGCGGTTTGATCAGTGATATTAACGGTTGCGTCTGCCAAATCCATGGTTGTATCCGCGTCATCGCGCGAAACCGTTACATTCCAACCTGTGGAATTGTCGGTATCAACGCTCAAAGTGGTGGTTGCAAATACTGCGGTCCCTGGAGTAATGCCGGGGAAAGTATTCGTTGAAACAACAAAGGTCAAACTTGCCGCGCCGCCCGCGGTAGTGGTAAAAGTGTTTAAACTGTCAGAATAAATATAGCCGTCGTCGGCGTCGCTCCGCATGATAACCCCAGTGCCGTAGTTGGAGTTGCTGGCATCCTGGTAGGCCACGGCCAGCTTGGTTGAGGAAAGCGCGGTAATGGAGGTGTAGTTGGATGTGCCGCTGTTAAAAACATATTCCGAGCCAAAAGTAATAACAGTGCCGGAAACATCTCCAATAACCCCAGTGCCGTAGGAGGAGTTGCCGGTATCCCGGT
>LCKU01000050.1 GCA_001001625.1 Parcubacteria group bacterium GW2011_GWA2_45_30
TGGCCGTGAATCCGGCCATGGAGTACACAAAATATAAAGTAAAAAGTAAAAAGATAAAAGACAAAAAAAATGAATATATTTGGAGTGCAATACCGTTTCCGCACGAGGCGGACGATAAAATAGATATTGTAGAGAAACGATCCGGCAAGTCGTTGGTTGGTATGGCGTATGAGTCGCTTTTTAGCGCACCAAAGGAGTATTCTTTCGGTAGTGACCCGCAATATGCCATGATTGGCGCAGATTTTGTCTCAACCGAAGAAGGGACCGGATTTGTGCATTTGGCTCCGGCATTCGGGGAGGAAGATATGGCCGCCGTTAAATCCGAAATCCGAAATCCGAAATCCGAAACATTAGGAAAAATAAACTATCCGATTTTACTTACTGTTAATCTTGATGGGACAATGAAAAAAGGAATTCCGGGCGAAGGAAAATTTGTGAGGGACGCGAATGAGGCTGTCATTACGGAATTAAAGAAGAAAGGCGCGCTTTACCGAGTTTTTTCCTATGAACATGACTATCCGCATTGCTGGCGGTGCGATACGCCGTTGATCTATTTTGCCAAAAATTCCTGGTGGGTAAGAATGACCGAAGTAAAAAAGAAATTGCTTGAGGAAAATAAAAAAATAAATTGGATTCCGGCGCATTTGAAAGAGGGAAGATTCGGCGAATTTTTGCGGGAACTTCGCGATTGGGCGTTTTCGCGCGAGCGCTATTGGGGGACTCCTTTGCCTGTTTGGAAATGCGGAACTTGCGGATATAAAGATGTTATCGGATCACGTGAAGAACTTCATGAAAAAAGTGGCGGAGCGAAAAATAAATATATTTTTATTAGGCACGGCGAGGCAGTAACCAATGTGCGTAGTATCGTGTCCACCAATCCTGAAAAGAGATATCCGCTGACTTTGCGCGGCAGGACGCAGGCCGAACGTGCGGCAAAAAAATTAAAAGCGTATAAAATTGACCTTATTTTTTCTTCCGACATATTACGTGCTCAAGAAACCGCCGAAATCGCGGCCAAGTTCTTGGGTATTAAGCGTATTCAATTTGATAAGCGGTTGCGGGAAATAACGCTTGGCGATTTTGAGGATAAATCGGTTACTGAATATAGCAATTTTTTCGCTGACGTTCAAGCGCGGTTTAATTCAGCCCCTATAGGCGGCGAAACACTGAAGGACGTCAGACGCCGCGGAGTATATTTTTTACAAGAAATGGAGCGGAAGTATGCGGGGAAAACAATTTTGGTTGTAAGCCATGGCGATACATTATGGATTATGAAAGAGGCGGCAGCGGGTTTTTCGGAAGAAGAAACGATTGCGCGGGAATCTATGCCGGGCGATGCTGCTACTCCTTTTGCCGAGCCGTTTTCGGTGGAGTATAAGAATTTGCCGCGGGACGAAATCGGAGACGTGAATTTGCATCGTCCGTATGTTGACGCCTTTACGTTAATTTGTTTAAAATGCCGCGGCGGTATGCGACGGGTGCCGGAAGTGACGGACGTGTGGTTTGATTCCGGAGCCATGCCTTTCGCGAGCGCGCATTATCCATTCGCACTCGCTCAAAGTCAAAAGTCAAAAGTCAAAAGTCAAAATTTGTCTTTTCCGGCTGATTATATTGCGGAGGCCGTGGATCAGACGCGCGGCTGGTTTTATACGCTGCTTGCCGTGGCAACTTTGCTTGGCAAGAGCTCGCCCTATAAAAACGTAATTTCCCTTGGCCATGTTTTGGATAAAAACGGGCAGAAAATGTCCAAATCCAAAGGCAATGTGGTAAATCCAGGGGAGATGATTCAAAAATACGGGGCCGATACTCTGCGTTGGTATTTCTATATCATAAATTCTCCGGGCGAGCCAAAACGTTTTGATGAAAGGGATTTAATGCAAAAACTGCGAGGTTTTTTGATGACGTTTTGGAACTCATTTGTGCTTTTTGATACATATGTGGATAAAGTCAAAAGTCAAAAGTCAAAAGTCAAAAGTTCAAATGTGCTTGATCAATGGATACTTTTGAAATTGGATATGCTGGTTTCGTTTGTTACCGAAAAACTGGATCAATACGATATTACCGCATCTACCCGCGCCATAGAGGATTTCACAATAAATGATTTTTCACAATGGTTCCTGCGCCGTTCGCGCCGCCGCCTTCAGCATCCGCAAACCCAAAAAGAAAAAGATGATGCCGCTCAAACCACGGCCATGGTGCTTGAAACATTGTGCCGCATTTCGGCGCCCTTTGTGCCGTTTTTGACAGAGGTTATTTATCAGGAACTTCGCAAAAAAGGGAAGTATAAAGATACAAGTATACATCTAACAAAATGGCCAATAATAGAAGCAAGAAGCAAGAAGCAAAAAGCGGGCATAATTAAAGACATGGAAATGGTGCGTTTGGTCGTGGCGGAGGCATTGAAATTAAGGGCGCAGGCGGGGATTAAAGTTAGGCAACCGTTACAAGAATTTAGAATCAAGAACTTAGAACTTAGAAACAAGCAAGAGTTGTTAGAATTGATAAAAGACGAAGTGAATGTGAAAAAAATAACTTTCGGAGGAGAACTTAAACTCGATACAAAAATTACGCCGGAATTAAAAGAGGAGGGCATGATCCGTGAATTTATTCGTAATATTCAGGAAATGCGACGCGATACCGGGCGAAAACCCAGCCAAAAAATCAGTTGTCAGATTATGGGTTCACAGGAACTTGAGCGAATCATAGGACGCTGGACTAAGTTTATTAAAAAAGAGACGAATACGATTGAACTTAAGGTCGGGGGAAAGCGCATATTCAAAGTGGAGCGGGAAGTGGAGTTTGACGGCCAAACTCTCTGGATCGGAATCTCGTAAGATGAGGCCTCCCAAAAAGTCATTCTGAACGTAGCGAAGAATCTAATTATTTATATAAAAGATCCTTCCCTTCGTTCAGGATGACAACCAAGGTTGTTGTTTGCTCGCTGTCAGTTATTTATAATATGTATTTAACTCAAGGCATAATTTTAAAAAAAATTGATATTGGAGAGGCAGACGCGGTTTTTTCAATCTATACCAGGAATTTCGGGAAAATTGTGGCCCGCGCCCAGGGAGTTAAAAAAGAGGAGGCCAAACTCAAAGGCCATCTTGAGACGTTTAATTTGAGTGTGATTCAATTTGTCTTAGGGAAAAATGGGGCACGGCTTACCAGTGCCTCATTATTGAATCCGTGGCAGGCGATTCGGTTTGACTTTGATAAGTCCGTGGCTGCTCTGCGTATTACAGAAATGTTTGACCGTCACTGTTTCCAGAATGATAGAGATGAACCATTGTGGAATTTACTGCTGGAAAGTTTTACTCTGCTTGAGCGCGGCGTATTTTCTACTGATGATATCCGATTTTTTCTCCATTCTTTTGAAGAAAAGTTTTCGGTCACGCTCGGTTATGGGGATGCAAAAAGTGCGGAGGATTTGGCCAAACGCCTGCGCCATAAAGGCGAACTGCCTTCGCCTCCTCGCTCCGATCAAACCTCGTGGCAGGAATATGAATCGCCCCCGCCGACTAAAGAAAAAGTCAGGCCGAGGTTTTTTATTTTTGATCGCCGGGTGCTTATTTTATTGCTCGGGGGTTTGGTGTTTTTGGCGGTTTTTGCCGCAGCGATCTTTGGGTATTTTTATTTTCAGACCCAAGGTCAAGAAGCCGAGATCTCAATTTTTGCGCGCGATACCGTTGAATCCGGTGAACGCATAACTTTTTCGGTTGTAGTGCGGAATGTTTCGCGTTCTGCCCTGGAAGACGGGGAAGTTGTTTTAATTTTTCCGTCCGGCTCCACTTTGATTGAAGAGGGAGAAGAGCGTCCGGCTCTGCCGCGGCTGGTTAAAAAAATCAAACCTATTCCGGCGGGCGGCGAGGAGACAATCGAGGCGACGGCCAGAATCTACGGAGCGGAATTTGAAGAGCGCACGGTCTCTGCCACATTCCAATATCGTCCGGCTGATCTTCGGGCGCGATTTACCGCGCGTACCTCCAAATCACTTACCATAAGCCGGGTGCCCATTGCAATTTCATGGGAAATTCCAGGGGTGGTTACCCAAAGCCAAGAAATGGAACTTCGGGTAAATTATATTTCAAACGTCCGGGAATGGGTGGAAGTATCCGCGTCCGCGGAATTATTACCGGACAGGAGGGCGAGGTGAAAGCATTTCGTGCGGGTATTGGGTTGTATAACTCCGCAACTCGCGATTGGAAGCCATATGTTGACGCGAGCCAGGATTTGAAATTCTCAACCGACCCTTTGTCTATCAAGATTTCGCTTGATCGTGAATCGGATAAGGTAGTGGCACCCGGGGATCGTCCGACATTTTCCGTGCATTATCGCAATAACACCCCGATTTTACTGCGCAATGTTTCGGTTCGCGCATCTATTAAGGGAGATATAATTCTTATGGATACGATTTTTGTAAGTCGGGGAGGAGTGTTTGACGGTGCTAGCCAATCCATGATTTGGGGTCCGGGAAATATTCCTGAACTTCGGGAAGTTGCTCCGGAAGAGGAGGGCGAATTTTCTTTTTCAGTCCAGACGAGGACCCAGCCGGTAGTAAAGAGTATTTCGGATAAAAATCTTTTGTTGCGGGTACAGGCGCTGGCGCGTCCGGGAGAAATTCCTCCGGAACTTGCCGGTACGGATTTGGAAGCGGAAGGCACGGCGGAATTTAAGGTCGCGTCTAAAGTCATTTTTTCCGGGAAAAGTGTCCATCGCGTATCGCCCATTCCGAATTCCGGGCCTTTGCCGCCCAAGGTCGGTTCGGAAACAACATATGCGGTTGTTTGGGAAGTTAAGAATTTCACCAATGATTTGAAAAACGCGGAAATAAAAGTTGCGCTGCCTCCTAATATTAAATGGAAAGGGGTTGTTTCTCCATCCGATGCCAAAATCACGTTTCATGAATCATCCTCCGAAGTGCGCTGGTTCATCGGAGATGTTTCGGCCGGAACCGGCGTGATTTCCAAGACCTTGGTGGGCGCGTTTCAGATTGCGGTGACGCCGTCCCAGATTGACGCAGGCAGAGCCATACCTCTGACTAATGATGCGCGCCTGATCGCGCTTGATAGTTTTACTGAAGGCAGTATAGATGAGAAGATTGAACCGCTGACTACCGAGTTGAGGCAGGATACGTTAACGACATCCAAGGAGTGGCAGGTGGCTCGATAGATTAGTTCCCGTGTTTATTTTTAAACACGACTCGGTTTTTCCTGCGAAAATCTCGCTAAGGGGCGGCGCGATTTTTTCCGCCCGTGGGCGGAAAGCCAAGCAAATCGCGCCTCCCATTGTTTAAAAATAAACACGGGAACTAATTTGACCTCGCTTAAGGGTTTGTTAAGGCGGCGCTACGCGCCCGTCACTCAATTTATCAAAAAACAGTTCCCGAGTTTATCGAGGGACCACCTTGGTTGTTTCAAAACCGTATTGCCTCAAACTGCGATACGACTCGTTTTAAACAGGCGGTTCGATTCATCCCGAGCCGCCTTTGAAATTTTATGGGGTTATTGTGATTTAAGCATAATTTTAGTATTCTTAAGATATATTGGTGATTTTTAAATATTCGCCATGAATCCGCGCGAACCATTTTTATGGAAAACAAAGAACAAAATTTAATGGAAAAAATAGTGTCGCTGGTAAAAAGGCGGGGGTTTGTGTTTCCCGGGTCGGAAATTTACGGTGGGTTGGCCGGAACTTGGGATTATGGCCCTTTGGGGGTGCGCTTGAAAGAAAATATTAAGCGCGAGTGGTGGCGTCACATGATGCGTGAGGACTATATTTATCCTTTGGATGCGGCGATTTTGATGAATTCAAAAACATGGGAAGCGTCCGGACACGTGGAGCATTTTTCCGACCCAATGGTGGATTGTAAAAAGTGCAAGAAGCGTTTTAGGGAAGACGAACTTAAAGCGAAAAAGTGTCCGGAATGCGGCGGGGGACTGACCGGCGTGCGCCAATTTAATATGATGTTTAAGACACATGCCGGACCCGTAGAAGATTCTTCTTCGGTGGTTTATCTTCGTCCCGAAACCGCGCAGGGAATTTTTGCGAATTTTAAAAATGTGGTGGATTCGTTTCATCCGTCTTTGCCGTTTGGTATTGCGCAAGTTGGCAAGGCGTTTCGCAATGAAATCACGCCGCGCAATTTCCTATTCCGTGCGCGGGAATTTGAGCAGATGGAACTGGAGTATTTTTGTCATCCGGAAAAAACGGATGAGTATTTTGATGATATCCGGAAGATGCGGATGGACTGGTTTCTGTCTCTTGGAATCCGAAAAGACAACATACGTTTTCGCAACCACGCCAAAGACGAACTTGCGCATTATTCAAGTGTCGCCACTGACATTGAATACCGCTTTGGCTTGAATGAAAGCGGATTTTCGGAACTGGAAGGAATTGCCAATCGCGGCGATTTTGATCTGCAAAATTATTTTAAGGCTTCCGGTATAGAATTTAAAATTGATGGTATAGTGCCACATGTCATAGAACCCTCGCTTGGGCTTGATCGTGCGTTTTTGGCGTTTTTGATGGATGCGTATTGCGAGGAAGAAATAAAAGAGCAAAAACGCGTGGTATTAAAACTTCATCCCCGGCTTGCGCCTATCAAAGTTGCCGTATTTCCTTTGCTTGCCAATAAACCGCAATTAGTTGAAAAGGCAAGGAGTATTTATAAGGCCCTACAAACTACAAGCTATCAACTACAAGCTAAAATAGCCTGGGATGATCGGGGAAATATAGGCAAGCGTTATTTTGCGCAGGATGAAATTGGCACGCCGTGGTGCGTCACCGTTGACTTTCAGACATTGGAGGATGATACGGTAACAATACGGGATCGGGATACGGCGAAACAGGAGAGAGTTATCATAAAGTCACTTGTTGAATATTTTTTAGAGCTACTTGCA
>LCKU01000051.1:0-6586 GCA_001001625.1 Parcubacteria group bacterium GW2011_GWA2_45_30
TCAAAAAGTTGGCCGCGCACCCAAAAACGTTCTTTCGTCTTGTAACCATGCTGATATTCTATCATGCGCAGTTACGAATCCAACTAATTACCTAAAATTTAATTGCCTGGATGCCACAGCCGATATTCCGCCTGGACCGTATGATAAAATTATCGCTGCGGCCGCGGCATCCAAAGATATTCCGCAATCGTGGAGAAATCAGTTAAAAATCGGCGGGTGCATAGTTGCTCCGGTTGGTGGATCAATCCGGCGTTTCACCAAAAGAGCAGAAAATGATTGGATGGACGAAGAATTTCCCGGATTCGCTTTTGTACCGCTTATTGGAGACCGCTGAATAATCAATTTTATTTCCAGAGCGGAGTCGAAGAGATACCATAAAAAGTAGATATTTATGTTGCCAGTTAAACAAGAGTATCAAATTCAAAATTCGGACCATACGGACAAAAAATATTTTTTAGCCGTGGTTTTTTTGCTTTTATTCACGGTGATTTTCGGTTTTTTCAATGAAGTTTATCGTCCGCATACTTATTTGGGCGGCGAAAAGACAGTTGAAATTACATCAGGCATGGGTTCGCGGCAAATCGCCGGATTGCTTAAACAGGAGGGCATAATCCGTTCCAAATGGATTTTTATAGCGTATGTGTCATTGATCGGCAGGGTCTCGGACTTAAAACCAGGAAAATATATTATTGGGGGACAATCGTCGCTTGCCGACATAGCTCAAACCCTAAGTTATGGAGGAACGCAAGAAAGGATTATAACCATTCCGGAGGGGTGGAATACGCGGGATATCAGTTCTTATTTGGAGAAAGAAAATATCGTGTCTTATATAGAATTTGAAAAAAATGTCGACAGGGGAAACGCTATACACTGGCGCGAACGGTTTGGGTTTTTGCGCGACGCTCCAGCGGATGCTTCGCTAGAAGGATTCATCTTCCCCGATACATACCGTATTTTTATAGGATCTCCGGTTGAAGAAATTATTGAAAAAATACTCAAGAATTTCAATAAAAAACTTTCTTCTGATTTGCGAGAGGAGGTGTTAAAGCAGGATAAAAATATATTTGAAACTATTATCCTGGCTTCGCTTATTGAAAAAGAGGTAATCTCGGACGAAGATCGCGCTATTGTTTCCGGAATTTTATGGAAAAGAATGAAATTGGGTATACCGTTACAGGTAGATGCGACTATAACTTATGTTAAGAATCAAGGGGCGAGAAGCAAGAATCAAGGGGACGGACGTATTTTGATAGAAGACACGAAGATTGACTCTCCGTATAATACCTATAAATATGCGGGACTTCCGGCGGGTCCGATTTCCAATCCCGGACTTTCCGCTATCCGCGCCGCAATTTTCCCCAAAGAATCTCCATATCTTTATTATTTATCCGCTTCAGACGGGCGAACGATATTTTCTAGAACCCTGGAAGAACATAATAAGGCCAAAGCTAAATACTTGACCCCGTTAGAGATGCGGAACTGATTAGTACCAACAAAATTGCATTTACATGCGGAATGACCCCATTCGTTTATAAGATATGATCCAAATCTCTAACGGGGTTGACACGATAAACCGTAAGATTATATACTCTTTATATACTTCCCAAGACAATAGGCGAGTGGAGAAAATACTATAAGTCCTATTCAGGAAACATGGAGTCGTTATGGCTTGTCTTCGGCGTAAGTACGCCTATTTTTTATGATTACTAAGACAAAAAAATCAGAAATAATTAAGGATTTATCCGACAAACTCTCCCGTAAAAAAATCGCTATTTTCAGCGATTTTCACGGGGTGTCCGTGGCCAAGCTCCAGTCGCTAAGGCGGCTATTGAAAAAAACCGGCGGCGAGTATAAAGTTGCCAAGAAGACGTTTTTTGATCGCGCATTTTCCGGGAGCGGAATCACGTTAAAAGCCAAGGAATTGCAAGGAGAACTCGGCATCGCCTTTGGTTATGAAGACGAAGTATCTATTGCCAAAACGCTTTTTAAGTTCAGCAAAGAAAACGAGACATTCAAAATTCTTAGAGGAATTCTGGGAAATCGCCTGCTTGAGGATAAAGAAATTGTGGCCCTGGCCAAACTTCCGGCGCGCGAAATATTGCTTGGCCAGCTGGTTGGAGTATTACAATCCCCTATGCGGGGTTTAGCAGTTGTACTCGGGGGAAATATAAGAAATTTGGTTATGGTGTTAAGTAAAATTAAAGGTAATAAACACTAACAGCACGAACAGCTTATACACGAACAGCACGAACAGTAAAACTGTTAGCGCTGTTCGCTACTGTTAGCGCTGTTCATAATTTATATGAATAAAGAACAAATTATCGAAGCGGTCGAAAAAATGTCGGTGTTGGAATTATCCGAGCTTGTTAAGGCGCTGGAGGAAAAATTCGGCGTATCGGCGGCCATGCCCATGATGGTGGGCGTGGCTCCCTCGACGGCTGGCGGAGAAGAAGAAAAGAAAGAGGAAAAAACATCTTTCGGCGTTGAATTAACCAGCGCTGGCGGGCAAAAAATTCAGGTGATTAAGGCCCTGCGCGAAGTTACAAGTTTGGGCCTTAAAGAAGCCAAGGATTTGGCGGACGCCGCGCCCAAAATGGTTAAAGATGGACTTTCCAAGGAAGATGCGGAGGAGATGAAAAAGAAATTGGAAGCGGCTGGAGCAACGGTAACAATAAAGTAATTACTCGAATTCTGATGCTAATATATGCGAATTCTATGCGAATATTCGCATACCATTCGCGATAATTTGCATACATATTTGCGTGGATGTCCTCGAATCACTGTTTGAATCTGTTCCTAAAACGCGGATTTTGCGCATATTTATGCGAAATTCCGCAGAGTTTTTGCCTTTGGAAGAAATTATGCGCCGGAGCGGGTTGCAACAGCCGATCGTACGGAACAAATTGAAAAAATTTTTACGGATAGGCGTGATTAAGCGAAAAAAGATAGCGCTTAAACAGGCAATTCCCCCAATACTAAAAAAGAATAAGGTATTAAAATTCCGTATTCGCAAAGTCGTGGTTTATTTTGCCAATTCTGACTTTGAACTTTTTCAAGAGCTTAGATTTCTTTTTACGCGCGCCTCACTCGCATCCAAACAAAGAATTATTAAAAAAATAAAGTCGCTGGGCAAAGGAATCAAACTTGCGGTAATTGCCGGAATTTTTCTTAACAATGACAATTGCCGGACCGATTTACTGGTAGTAGGAAACGGCATAAAACGCGGAAGGTTTGAAAGATTTCTGGGCGGCGTTGAGGCCGACCTCGGAAAACCGGTTCGCTATACGCTCATGGATACCAAAGAATTCAGTTATCGTCTGGATATGTATGATAAATTGCAGTATAGGAATCGAACCTATGCTCTCTGCAATGTTTGCCCCGTTACAAATTTTGGGCACTACAGGGATTGAACCTGTGGCCTTTGCAATGTGAATGCAACGCTCTGCCATTGAGCTAAGTGCCCTATCATATTTGTAACGGGGTGAAAATGCAGCGTTTTACCATTAAACTAACTGCCCGAGAAATCTAACGGGGTGAATGAAGCGAACGTTGTTTCGCCTCCTCGGCGAAACCTTGGACATTTTTTACGCTTGCACGCGCTCTGCACGGTTCGCTAAAATGTCCGCCGAAGCAGTGCCTCGGCCCACTGAACTATTCGTCCCAATTCACTCCTTAATTTATACCCCGCAAAAATATTTAATTCAAGTTAAAATCCGCCTCAAAAGGCGGGTTTTATGTAAAATATTTTTTAAGCTGATCTCGAGTAGATACTTGGCGTTCATTATTCAGTTCGGGGTCGGTTTTATCCAGATTTATGAGCTCCGGCTTCTCAATCGCTTTGGCTAAAATCATTTCTAAATATCGCGGCCCGATTTTCGGAAAAACTTCCGTTAAAAATTCAGCGAATTTTGGCATCAAAAATGGACGTTGATCTTTATGGCTTAGAGCAAAGTCGGACCACAATACTGTTTGTGCAGATATTGGTATAAAGGCGGTTATAATCCCTTCCGGATTTTGATAGAAAATGTAGTTTCCGAATCGCCAGCGAATGGTGTGCAAAGCGTAAAATGAATAAATTTGCGCCCAAATCCGGAAATCCGATTTTAGACCCTGATACAAATCTGTTTGGGGCGCCACCGGTACAATATGCAGACATGCATGTTTGACTGCTGTTCCAACGTCTCCGTACTCATAAATAACAGGTTTATTATATTCTTCAGACAACGCGGAAACAATATGTTTAATCGTTTCTCCGGCAATCGCTAATTGACTCTTTTCTAAATCGCCGAGGCATGGAATATGCTGTTTTGGAAAAAGCAGGACAGAACCCACATTAATTTGTAACGGCGCTGATATAAGGTAAAAATGCTCGTTTTCAAAGATCAGGCGTTCTTCAAATTGCTTATGGTCGCAAAGAATACAACCATCTTTCATTGTCGCCCACTCTTTTGCATAGCGATACTTTGATGGTATGCTGTATAAGAAAATAGTCAATCAGCTTATTTTAGATAAACAACGGCAAGTTGAAAAAAGCTCTGGAATGATATACTGTCCAATAGAAACAAAAGGACACAGAAAATCCATATTGGACAAGACATTAAATATGTCCATTACGTGTAAAACGTTAAACTTTTATGCCATCTCTGAAACGAAAATTTGGCGATACTGGCGAGAAGATTGCAGATGAGTTTTTGATTAAGAATGGATATCGGATATTAGATCGGAATTATCGGATTAAAAATATAGGCGAAATTGATCTTATTGGTGAGAAGAGTGGTAAAATTTTCTTTTTTGAGGTAAAAACACGAGATGTAAAATATGAAACAAATTTTCCTGCAGAATTCAGCATAAATCCCAAGAAGAAGCGCAATTTAAAGCGAATTTGCCAGATGTATCTAAATGAGAAAGGTTATTCAGCGGAGAAAGAATGGCAAGTTGACGGTGTTTTTGTGAGAGTAGATTTTGTGAGAAATTCGCATTTAATAAGCCATTTGGAAAATATATTGTGGGAGAAGTATTATTAACTTTCCTAGGTTGAAAAGTTTAACGTTTTACGTTTCACCCTGTTAGAAAGAAACATCGGATGTTTTATGCCCTAAATTTATATTTCTCTATATTTAGAAAAAAACATTATGGTGCTTCCTAAGTTTCTTTCTAACGGAGTTTCACAGATTTCACAGTGATTATCAAGTTAAAAGTTTGACGTTTTACATTCGGGCCGTAGTATACCGGTAGTACGAGCGCTTTGGGAGCGCTTAGACCGAGTTCGATTCTCGGCGGCCCGAAATTTTAGGATTACTACATTGTTATGTATGAACAACCAAATATTGAAAATGAGGGGCAGCTTCATAAATATATTTATCGCGATGCATTGAAAGATGAGATTGTTTTTGAATGTGTTGCGAAGAGTATCGAAGAAGCAGATAAGCAATATCAGGAAACAATAGGCAAAGATCCGAGCAAGCAGAATAATGTCGGGTGTTCAATCATATCAGTTGCGAATGAGATAGCCAGCGAAATTCAAAATGTAGACAAAAAATCTTCAAGACAAAAAGAATTATTTGATCCAAATGAAATTAAAAAGGGTGGTAAGGGCCTGAATTTGCTGAAAAGTATGCGTAGAAGCTTTGAAATTTTAAATGCAGATCAAAAGACGAAAGAGAAAGAAAAGGCGAGAAAAGATAGAGTAAATGACATTTTGGGAAGAAAAAAATCCCCGGAAGGCGGGGATTAGCGATGGTGGTTATGAGTCACCTGTTTAAAGCTATTCGAGAACGCCGGACGGGCGGTTACTCCAAGATAAATTACAATAATAAAGGTTAGAACAGGATCAATTAGATTTAAAGACGGATATGAGGGAAGTAGACAAAGGATAATAGCATAAACCAGCACCGGAATAGATACCCATAGATCGGCTTTTGCGTGCAGCCACATTTGGTTAAACCTTTTATTGCTGTCCGATTTCGGCTTCATACGGCTTATTATCCGAAGAGAAGCAACATTTCCCAAAATTCCGATGCCAACTCCATATAACATATAGTCGGCTATAATCCCATTGGGATGAAATATTTTTAGAATTGCTTCAATCAGCACAAAAACGAGTGAGGCAAAAAACAAACAGGCGTACGCAATTGTAAATTTATGATGCGGGTGCTCATCCTTCTCAACGGAGAATATGGAATGTCCAAATTTTCGATATTCGTAAATCGCAATCCAATACCATGCGCTATGCAATAAGGCATGAATGGAATCGGCTTGAGCAGATGCGCTATGGGCAAAATACCACGCGGTTATTAATTCTCCGGTTGAAGAAATTGTACTGATCCAAAAAAGCAACCAAAGACAAAATAATTCCTTCGGCACAGCAGTCCCTTGTTGTAAATGTGCGTAGATTTATTCGTAGCACTTCATAACATTTTTTGCAATTTCTGGAAAAATTCAGTAAAATTGAGAAAAATCGTATAGTGCGGGTATAGCACAATGGTTCGTGCGCTTGCCTTCCAAGCAAGACATAGGGGTTCGATTCCCCTTACCCGCTTTTAATTGCAAAATTTGGTATCAAAAATGCGTCATTTTTCTCAAAACA
>LCKU01000051.1:6660-9300 GCA_001001625.1 Parcubacteria group bacterium GW2011_GWA2_45_30
ACTCGGTTCGCTTACAATGCCTTATGGCGCATTCCTACTTTGAAGATTCTTCTGAAGGATCGCAAAATGTTGCCGACATGAAAGACGAAGAAATTCTCCGGGCTTCCCTTCAGGAGCCGGCGCTTTTTGCGATATTGGTGGAACGTCATGAGGGGCCGCTTATGCGCGCAGCGCTTCGCATCGTACGAAACAAAGAGGAGTCCGAAGACATTGTGCAGGAAGCATTTGTTAAAATGTATAAAAATGCGGATAAATTCCAGAAATTTGAGGGAATTCAATTCAAGTCCTGGGCTTACAAAATTACCATCAACACCGCTATTACCCATTACCGCAAATTTAAAAAGGGCGAGTTTCTTACGGATGATCCGGCGCTTTATGAGAAACCGGATGAGGAGGCGCCGGATGTGCGATATTCATTTTCCGCGGACGCGAAATCCATGGTCGCTAAAATCCTTGATAAAATGCCTTTGCATCTCCGTTCGGTCTTGGCGCGCTATTATATAGAAGACAAATCATACAAAACCATTGCCCAAGAAGAAAACATTTCTATACCCACCCTTAAAATGCGCCTTTTTCGCGCCAAAAAAGTATTTAAACAAATGAGCGAGGGGGATGATAACAATTTTGTATAAAATACCCGCGTTATGGCTGAAACATCAAACAAATTTAAAGGGGAAATTTTGCGGCAGGTCTATCGTGTCTGGCTTTTTCGCAAGCTTTTGCCTGTGGTAATTGCCGAAATCGTCGGATTTTCTGCGGTTCTTTACATTTTAAGCCGGACTGTATTTATTCAAAGAGTGCTGGAAAATGCCTTTGCGGTTATTTTTGCCGAACCCGGACGAATTGTTCCGTTTGCTTTTTCGGCATTTACTAACGCGTCTGCCGGTACCCGAATTCTTTTTATTGTCGTACTGGTGTTGCTCGCGTTCGTAATGCGCCATTTGACACAAGGTTTACTGCGGTTGATTTTGGTCCGGGAAAATTATTTTGAACAGGTGGCTAAATAATTGTTTTCTTCTGTGAAAACATACCAACATACTTGAGAATGTTGGTATGATATAGTAGTGTTTGTATGCAGATTATCTACGAAGATCGGGATCTAATTGTGATTAACAAGCCGCCGGGAATGCCAGTACATGGGGGCGATAGTGTGCGAGGGGAAACCCTCGTTGATTTTTTAGTCGCGCGCCATCCCGAGATTAAAACTGTCGGCGATGATCCATCTCTGCGTCCCGGCATAGTTCATCGTTTAGACAAAGATACATCGGGCGTTATGGTAGTTGCCCGGAACCAAAAAAGCTTTGAAGTCCTCAAAGATCTTTTCAAAAATCGTCAAGTGGAAAAAACGTATTTGGCAATTACTTGCGGATCACCTAAAAAACGCGAGGGAGAAATTTCTTTTCCCATCGGGCGGCTTATTCAAAATCCCCTAAAACGCGGAGTTGATATTTACCGGGATACCAGACCGTCCGAAAACTCTAAACACCGGGTGTTTTTTCGTTCAACATCCGGTGTTAACGGACAGTTTTCGGACGGCCTGCTGCGAACTCGAATTCGCGGAGCCCGTGAGGCATTGACTAAATACCGGGTGGTAAAATCCGGCCCAAACTACTCATTGCTTGAAGTAGCTCCCAAAACCGGACGCATGCATCAAATCCGCGTGCATTTGGCGGCCATCGGTCATCCGGTGGCGTGCGATAAAATTTATGGCGGAAAAAATGTCTGCTGTCCCGAAGGAGTAAGCCGCCAACTCCTACATGCTCGTTCCTTGTCTTTCAGTTATTCGGAAGGCAGAAAACTTAATTTTGAAGTCGATCCGCCCGAAGATTTTGATCTTGCTATTAAAAAAATTACGTGATATACGTTGTATAAATGGTTCACTTGGCTAAAACGAAAGTAAAATTTTCAATTTCGCCTCGCTGCCGTTTATAAAGTAATTTATGATGGTAACCGCGATAGAAAAATTGCATATGCGTCAAAATCTTCCCGATATTCGGCCGGGCGATACGGTGCGCGTAACGCAAAAAGTAAAAGAAGGGGATAAAAATCGGATGGTTAAATTTGAGGGTCTGGTTTTAGCGCGCAAGCACGGCCAAGGAATTTCTGGGACTTTCACGGTGCGCAAAGTGATAGACGGCATAGGCGTTGAGCGCATATACCCAATTCACTCCCCGACTATTGAAAAAATTGAGATTTTACGCCGCTCCAAGGTCCGCCGCGCCAAACTTTATTACATCCGTGATAAAGCCGCGCGCGAAGTTCGCCGCAAAATGAAAATGCTGCGTTTTGAAACCCCGGCCGCATATATAGCGGAAACTCCCTCCGAGGACAAAAAAGAAGTATCATAAAAAGGAGGCAATCGCCTCCTTTTCGCGCGGGTGCTGAAACCGGTAGACAGGCCAGCTTGAGGGGCTGGTGTCCGCAAGGACGTGGAGGTTCAAATCCTCTCCCGCGCACCAAATTGGACTTCGTGATTTTTTGCGGGGGGAAGCAGAGGTTTGCTCGCCGCGCCGAACGGCGCGGCTCGCAAGGAATGAAGCCGTAAAATCAAACGGCGGGGCGAAATCCCAAGAAACAATTTTTTCGGAAATGAGGCGGTTCGTTCCAATTTTTTGCGCAAAATGAGCAATCTCTTGCGGA
>LCKU01000052.1:0-924 GCA_001001625.1 Parcubacteria group bacterium GW2011_GWA2_45_30
GGTAACGACCAAAACCGGATCAGAAGACCCGACTTTGGCTGAAATCGAAATAACAACTTTTCGCGCCGAAGGGAAATATACCGACAAACGCCATCCGGACGAAGTGCGTTTTGCTAAAACCTTGGAAGAGGATTTATCGCGCCGCGATTTTACGGTAAATGCCATAGCGCTTGATTCGGGGAAGTCGGACTTCCGGATAATTGATCCTTTCAATGGACAAAGTGATCTCGAAAATAAATTGATTCGCGCCGTGGGAGATCCGGAAAAGCGTTTTGCCGAAGATGCGTTGCGCATGATGCGCTCCGTGCGTTTCAGCGCGGAACTCGGATTTGCCATAGAACCTAAAACGCAAGATGCCATCCGGAAACTATCCGGAAACCTGCAATTTATTGCCAAAGAACGAGTACGGGACGAGCTTATGAAAATCATGCAAACGCCGCGCGCCCGTGAAGGGATTGAGCTTCTTCATGAGTTGGGAATTTTAAAGCATATACTTCCGGAATTGGAAGAAGGAATCGGGGTGGAAAACCGACCGCTGATTTTTACGATCTGGGAGCACAATCTCAAAGCCCTTGAATACGGCGCCAAGAAAAATTTTCCTGTTTTTGTCCGGCTGGCGGCTATGCTGCATGATGCGGGCAAACCCCGTACCAAGGGTCCGAAAAAGAATAACGAATGGACTTTTTACGGGCACGACGTGGTTGGATCAAAAATTGCGGCCGGAGCGCTTGCGCGTCTGCGTTTTCCGGCAGATGTTGTGGAAAAAATTGCCACTCTGATTCGCTGGCACCTTTTCAAATATGATCCGGATGAGGGAATTACCGATTCCTCCATCCGCCGCCTGATACGCCATGTGGGTGCTCAAAACATGGATGATCTGGTAAAATTGCGCATATGCGACCGCATGGGAATGGGCGTGCCCAA
>LCKU01000052.1:1066-5617 GCA_001001625.1 Parcubacteria group bacterium GW2011_GWA2_45_30
GAATCCAAAATTGAACTTTCGGAAGACGAACGAATTTCTTCAATTAAATCAAAATACTATGTCAAATAAAGCATCCTCAAAATCTTTTATTTTGTTGATAAACGGATCGCCGCGCAAAGGCGGGCATGTTGCCAATATGTTTACCAGCGTGCGGTTATGTTTGGAAAAACGCGGGGGCAAAACTAAAATTTTGCATTTGGCGGATTATAAAATTCTGCCGCCGGATGGACGGCTTAATGAGAAAATCTACATTGAAAAGACACGGGATGATATGCCCAAACTTCAGCGCTGGGCGCTGCGCGCCGACGGAATTGTTTTTGCCACGCCCACGCATTGGTTCAATGTATCGTCCCTGATGAAACTTTTCCTGGACCGTTTGACTTCACTTGAGCATTATGGTTTTTTGTTGGAGGGCAAGACCGCAGGATTTATTGTTTATGGGCCACAGGGCGGAGCACTAACTGCCATTATGTTGCTTATGGCAACCGCAAATAATATGGGAATGGCAGTGCCGCCGTATTCGTCAATTTTTGACGAAGGCCGAGGTGACAAATGGATTGAAAAGGAATATGATGTATTGGCAAAAAATATATTGCAGCAAATCCGCGCCACGCGCGAATTGCAATTGAATTGGGGATATGCGAATGCCAAATACAAAATTTCTCCAATCGAGTTACTAAAAAATAAATAAAAACGGGCCATAGTGTAGTGGTAGCACGAGTCCTTCGGGAGGATTTAGCCCCGGTTCAAATCCGGGTGGCCCGAAATTTTATGCAAAGCCAATTTCCGCAGCACATTGCAGTGATACCGGACGGAAACCGCCGTTGGGCTCGTGCGCGCGGACTGTATCCGGGGGAGGGACATCGCGAAGGCGCCAAAAGGTTTCATGAAGTTTTCGCAGAAGCGGTTAAAATTGGCATACCCTATTTCACTTTTTGGGCGGCGTCAGAATCGAATCTTCTTGAAAGAAACAGGCTGGAAGTCAAATTTTTGGTTAAAATTCTGAAAGAGGCATTGCGCAACAAATCTTTTCGTGAAATCTTGAAAAAAAACGGGACGCGCGTGCAATGTATCGGAAGATGGAATGAAATCTTAAAAGATGCGGCGCTGGAGAGGGTCATACAGGAACTTGAGGCTGAAACCGGGAATTATCGCAAAAATAGGTTGACTATGCTTTTGGGATATGATGGCAGGTGGGAAATGATAGAGGCGGTGAACAAACTAAAGGCCGCCGGCGGAAAACGGAAAATTGATTATGACGATTTGAGCGGGGTTTTGTGGACAGGGGATTTGCCGCCGGTGGATCTGGTGATAAGAACCGGAGGAGAACCGCATTGGTCGGCCGGATTCATGATGTGGTTAACGGCTGATTCGCAATTTTATTTCACCGAAAAATTCTGGCCGGATTTCGGTAAAAATGAGTTTAAAAAAGCCTTGGCGGATTACACGGGGCGGGAAAGAAGATTGGGCTGTTGATAGAAAGATTAACGCATTTGTTCCATTAGATGTATAGGCGGATCTATGGTCTAGTGGCAGAACACGTTATTTTCACCCCGTTAGAAATATGCGGGCTCATAGTAAAGTGGTATTACGCGGCATTCGCATTGCCGAGGCCCGGGTTCGATTCCCGGTGAGTCCAAACCACCCTTAACGCGCGCTTAGCTCAGTGGCAGAGCGACTCGTTTATTCACCCCGTTAGATTTACCCCGTTAGAACGCTGCCGATTTTGTTGGCGGTAGAGATAGAAATAGTTGATGGGAGTATAATGTTTCCCTCGGCAGGTCGCGAAGCGCACGTTCTAACGGGGTTTATGGGCAATTAGCTCAATGGTAGAGCGTCTGCTTTACACGCAGAAGGTCGTAGGTTCAATCCCTACATTGCCCAATTTAAGAGGTGCGCTTGAGTGATCCGAATGGATAAAATTGCCCCGTAAGAAATGGAGGGTTCGCCTAATGGCATGGCACTGGTTTCGAAAACCAGCGGGCGCAAGCCCTTAGAGGTTCGACTCCTCTACCCTCCGATTCGATTTTAAGAGTATCTCATGGTATACTTTCGTCATGGCCGAAGATGTTATTGATCTGCGCAAATTTGCGCAAAACAAAAAATCCGCACCGGGGCATACGGAATTATCGCCAGAACCATTTAATATTCCCCATTCCATTGAATGGGAGGCATATGAGTATGAAAAACACGAGCGCGGGCCGTATTGGATACTTTTCCCGGGCGGAATAGCTGTTTTGCTTATAGTTTTAGGAATTCTTGCCCAAAGTTATTTTTTTATTGCTTTCACGATTCTTGCTTTTATTGTGTTTATGATGTATGAGAAAAAAGGTCCGCAAAAATTGCAATTTTCCGTAAGCAGTGCGGGAGTCGGAGTTGGCAAGCGCATATATCCTTTTGCGGAGTTAAAATCGTTTTGGATATTCAACCGCCCGGATGTAAAAGAACTTTCCGTTGAGACCGCCCGTAAACTCACTCCTTATATACGTATTCCGCTGGGCGAAGCCGATCCGGAAAAAATACAACAAGTGCTTTCTCAATACCTGCCGGAAACAGAACATAAAGAATTTGCCACGGATCAAATTACCCGCAGTTTTGGACTTTAATCGCCAACAGCGTGAGCAGCTTTAACACAAACAGCGTGAACAGAAAAATAATATCTTAAGAGAAATTCGGTTCGACCCTTAGTGAGTTTCCGGCGCTGGCCGGAACGAACGTCTCTAAAATCAAATATTCGAAAACCGCTATACCAAGCAATTAATGCCCTCGTCGTTCAACGGACAGGACGGAAGCTTGCGGAGCTTCAAATAGGGGTTCGATTCCTCTCGAGGGCAGTCCTTAGTGGTAGGTTCGGAGTCCGAGAGGGCTCCCCTGGTGCCACAATCATAAAATCGCCGATTACTCGGCGATTTTATGATACGGAAGTTTCAGATTTTGAATTTATGCGCTGACAGTAATCTTCTTGTTCGCCATTAAGAGCTTGCTTCTTAGACATGACAATAATTCTCGCTTCTCAAATATAGTTCCTTCGCGCAACAAGTACTTGGCGTAATTCCGGACATCGATATGAGAAACTTTGATTGGTTTCTCTTTAATGCCGAGCACACTGGATTGGAATTTCTTATGCCGCTCAATCTCTGATTTAATTCGCTCCCTTATGCCGATCTCATTGAGGTCTATTGTATCCATTAAATTCGCTAACTGCGCATTAGCGGGGCGGGATTAATTGTAAAAATTGATTCACCCTGTGGATAACAAAAAGTTCCGTAAATAAGCCAAATTTTGTATAATTACATATATACGCGAATAATAAACGAATTATTCAGCAAATAGAAACTAATTTATATATACAAAATTAAACGCCGTAAACTCGCAGGATATAGACGCAATTGCGTCTAGTGCTGTGTATTTATAGCGTTTATCTTTGCTTCTACATCTATGAATAAAATGGGACTCGCAGACGCGGTGCAGGCCAAAATCGGATGCACCAAAAAAACCGCCGAAGATGCGATCGATGCGGTGTTTGATACTATTATGGCAACCCTGGGCAGGGGTGAGGAAGTTACGGTTTCGGGATTTGGCGCTTTTATGGTTAAAAAGCGTAGCGCTCGCTTGGGTGTCAATCCGCGTACTGGACAAAAAATACAGATTGCCGAAACCGTTACTCCCAAATTTCACGCCGGGAAAGCACTAAAAGCCGCCGTGAAATAATTTATGTTTTTAGCACAAAATCAATGGGATTTCGCAAAGGAAGCCCATTGATTTTTTTAAAATGCCCGGGGTGAGATTTGAACTCAAAGCTTCTTAAATGCCATGAATGGGATTTGAACTCACAAATATTCCTAATGGGCGGGGAGGGAGTTGAACCCTCATGGCCTTTTGACCACAACATTTTAAGTGTTGCGCGTATACCAATTCCGCCACCCGCCCTCATTTTTTTCTACAATTTTTTCCCCGGTGAGTTAATTTTAAACTATGGCAGTTAGGACAAAGTACCCTCAAATTTTCGAAACGATTATCACACCTCTTGCCATTGATGTGATCTAACTCCAACGGAATTCTTCCATCTTCAGATAATCTTGCCCAACCGCATTCTTCACATTGCCGCGGTTTTACCCCCGCCGCGAACAATCGCTTTTTTAATTTAAAACTTTGATAATTACTATTTATTACAAGTATTTTTTCCAAAGGAATACGAGGAATTCCGATGCCGTGCAATCCTCTGTTCCATCCTTTCCCTTTGAAGTGCATAGTATCTAAGTTGTATTCTTTGATATATTTTTTAACTTGTGCGTAATTGCCGCCAGCAGGTTGCAGACCTAAAAGGCTAATAACTTGTCGTATGCTTCTCGCCTTTTCGACAGCTAGACGAAGCTGAATTTCTTTCCAATGTCTTTTATGCGCAGTCATAATCTAATCATAGCAAAGGCAAAGTAAGTACGCAACTTTAGCGTATTCCAATTAGTGTGGTTTCACCTTTATGATTAGGGTGGGCGGGAGTCTAACCCGCATATAATGGTTTTGCTTGTCCTATACAAAAATCTGGCGGAG
>LCKU01000053.1 GCA_001001625.1 Parcubacteria group bacterium GW2011_GWA2_45_30
ACCGCATAAAGGCATCAACAATCGTACTCCAATGGAACAACTTATCAATTATTTTTATCCGCAGGAACTGTGAACAACGCGACTAGTTCCTACAGATTATAATATCACAAATATACCTTTGCGGCAAATTCCGTTCCACTATAGAAGTTAAACACGAAAATTTATCTTAACACTTTATGTCCGATCGGACATAGAATGTTAAAATAAAAACGGATTCTCTTTTGCATAAAATCGTAAAGATGCTGAGAGTTGACACAATTGACCGTATTTGTTTGACTTGATGTAGTACCCTATACGTGAAAGATTCAGAATGAAAATAAAGTTTATTCCTGCAAATAATAACCAGAGAATACAAACTTTAGCACAACTACATCTTACCGCAGAAAATGCCGTAGAAAGAGCTTTTCTTGAAGCCGCATTCCGTCATGATATAGAATTTATGAGTTCTGAATTACATGAAGCAAACACTCTCGTGGTTAGCTACAAACCCAAAAGCTCTAAATCATCTGATAAATAGCCGAGAACACATCTCGGCATTTTAATTATTTTTTACAATAAAATTATAAAAAGCGCGGCAACGCGCTACCTTAAGCAAACCCCTCCTGCGAGCCAAAAGGAAATAAGCAAATAAATGAGCCGTTATGCTCTTTCGCGAAATTGTGAAGGCGTATGCATTGAAAAAACACCAAAAGCGAATAAATTGCGGTTTCGGCTATTGAAATTTCAGACAATGAGTGGACGCGAAAGCTTGGTTTCCGCCAAGCGGAATTTCGCGTCCGACCCTTAGCAAGGTTTTCGCAGGAAAAACCGAGTCGTGTCTGAAATTATAATGGCCAAAAACCACACAAACGAGCGTCACTCTATTTCCCTCCGCGAATTTATCTTTATATTTTGCAATATTCCAACTCCCGCCAACAACATCATTAAACTCGACCCCCCATACGACACGAATGGCAGGGTAAGCCCCGTAATCGGAAACATACCCATATTCATGCCGATATGAATCAAGGCCTGCACGAAAATCATGGCCCCAAACCCCAGGGCATAAAGCCGCGAAAAATTATCCGAAGCGCGCATGCTGATGCGAGCAATCCGCCACAACAAAAAAAATAAAATTAAAATCAATACCGTAATTCCCACAAAACCCCACTCCTCGGCAAAGGCGGCAAAAATAAAATCAGTTTCGGCTTCCGGCAAAAAATGCAAATGGGTCTGCGACCCGTAACCAATCCCCTTGCCCCACATTTTTCCGGAGCCCACGGCAATCATGGACTGCAGCATCTGATACGCGGCGCCCTGCGGATCGGCATAGGGATTTAAAAATGACGTAATCCGCGTCTGCTGATACGGAGCCAGCAAAAAATTCCAAGAGAGTGCTGTTATAATCAACGCTATTATCGCCAGAAATATGAGATGGCGGAATTTTATGCCCGAAAAAATCACGATGGAAAGCCATATGACTCCAAGAATAATGGCTGATCCCAAATCCGGCTGCAAAAGCACTAAAAGCGCGGGTACGCCGACATAAAGCGCCGATACAAAAAGATGCGCGATCCGATAAATTTCAACATGTCGCTTGGAAAAAAATTTGGCAAGCAGTATCAAAAGTACTATTTTGGCAAGCTCTACGGGTTGAAACGATAAGACCCCAGCGCGAAACCATGATTCCACTCCCCGGACTGGAGATCCTCCGAAAAGCAACCCCGCCAACAATAAAACCGCAAAAACGTAAAACAAAAAAACTACTGCACTCTGCGTACGGAAAAGACGAAAGTCAATAAAACTTACCGCCACCATGGCCGCGACACCGATTGCGATCCAATAAAGTTGCCTTTCAAAAAATGGAAATGCGCTTATACCCGATAAACTAAAAAGAGTAATTGCCCCCAATGTTATCAAACAAAAAACCGCCCCCAAAAGGAACCAATCATACTTCTGGACATGAGAATATACCAAATACATATTCCTAATTTCAAATCGAGTTCTATAACAAACTTAAACTTTTAATATTAAGTATGCAGTATCAAGTATTAAGGGTGCGTTCGTCCTTAATACTAAATACTTTATACTTGATACTCATCATTGCGGTAACGCAATGGACGAATCCAATATATTCGCGCGCGGCTCCACCTCAATCGTCCCGATCTCACCCTTTAATTCATGCGGCCAGATGGATTTTACGGTACGCTCGGTGCCGGTGCGAAAATTATCCAGAATAATTTTACTTACTCCAAGCACGTTTTGCTTACGATCAAAAACCACCACGCGCACCTCGGTCTCGCTAAGGTTAAAAGGCGTGCGGTTGATAAGATTGGTTTCCACCACGCTCATTTTTTTTTCTCCGATCGCTTCAATCTTATAGTCCTTTCTCCCAATAACTATATTCGGACGCTCTATGGCCTTAAATTCCCAATTTGGATTTACGATCTTAAATTCAACTTTGGCGGGAACACGATCGGTCTTTATATTTGATTCAATGACAAATGCCCGATCCTGGGAAAAAATAAAACTGCGTCCGGTTTTTTGCAAAATAATGCCGAATCTGTCCGAAAGAATAAATTCATATTCCAGGCGCTTTGAGGATAATACTTCATTAATATTCTGGATAAACGCCGCCAGATCATAAGAGTTGTTGCCCAGCGGCAGGGCGCGCACCCAAAAAATTTGTATGGATTTAGGATTTTTAAGTTCGCACGGAGCGCAGGGGCCACCGCAATCCGCACCCGTTTCGCCTTGGTTTTGTTTTTTATCGGTACAGGACGGATTCGGAAGCGCGATATAACCAAAGATCAAAAATAAAATCAGGACCGGCCCCAAAACCGTTAAAAGAATTAATAATTGTTTTTTGTTTCTCCAGTTCAATATTTTGGCTCGGCATTATGCCCTATGCTCAAAAGTTTCGGCATAGACAAATTCTACTCGCTCGTCGGAGGGAACCCACCGTGTTCCGAGCACTCAATACGTTGAGTGCTCGGCCCCGGTTTCCCTTTCTCCTCGCTTCGTGAATTTGTGGCTATGCCTCCACCATTTCGCAGTCGAGCATAATTGCCTCACTTATATGGTTTTCTGAATGTATCCGCCTGATGGTATAATTCGCTTATTAAATTTTCGTTCTTTGGAGGTGAATATGATTAAAGCAATCGTGGGGTGGTTTGTTGTTTCGGTAATATCCACGGGTTTTTTCATGGCGTTATTTAATTTTTCCATGAAAGGCCTGCGCCCAATCACCGGAGAGGCATTAGTCGCCATGGCCATTGCGACTACTGTGGTGATTTTAGTTCTCACCGCGGTTGAATTCTTCACGAGTAATCAGACATTCATAATAAGCTTACGAAGAAGCGCGTGGTGGACGACGGCAATAGTTTCCGGGGTGATTATAGCACCCTGGATATTGGTTTGATCTTCAGTAAGAAAAGAGGAGGAAGATATGAAAGATTTATGGTCCGGGAAATACGGATTCGGTTCTGTGATGATTCTCGTCGGCACAGCCCTATACCTTGTCTTAAGGTATGTGGGTGTATCAATCACCGTTTCCTACGCCCTGCCAATCGCAATAACCTTCTTCGGCGAGTGGATAAAGTTCAGCGCGTTCCGTGACGTTACTAATGAGTTGCGCGATAAAACGGAGTGCCTGTATAACTCCGGAGACCACAACATGTTCTATGACTCGATCGAAATTTCGCCGAAACAAGAACTCAAACGTGTTTTGCATTAATCACTTTCCCCAATCAGCGCGAACGAAATGCTCCTGCATTTCGTTCGCATCCCGCCAGAGTCCACAATACTGGAATTATGGGATACGAATTAGAGAACGAAACAAAGATCCTAATTCATAGTTCCTTATTCCTAATTCATTAGATTGTAGATTGCGGCGGGAGATATGTCCGCATCTAAAAGGACAAATTTACTGTCTTCCGATTGATCTTTGAAAAGAGGTATTTTATGTGGCTGTATGACGAACTGGACAGCACGGAGCAGATTAAAATCAGCCAGAGAATCAAAGTCAAAATCACCCAATGGGGTAGTGAAATAGTTCCCGAAAGCGTAGCGGTGTATGAAGACCGACATGTTGGCGGAAACCGCTCTGTCCGGATTTTCCGACTTCCGAAAAATCATAGATTTCAGGTTTTTGATGAAATTTTTGGGGATATTGAACATTTTTCGGTTGCACCGAAATCCGCCCGAGACGGACGGAAAAAGGTTTATATTTACCTTCGCGACCCGCGACGAGTGTATTCCTTTCATACGAGTCACTGGAGCGACGAACTCACCGTCAGTATTAAATGCGGGAACAATATTCTCAACACAAAAAAATTTCCGTATCCGCAGGCGGAAGTGACGGACATATCTGATACGCCAAAAATAGAAATTGGAACTGAAATTCGGATGATAATTTTTGAATCCGGCGCTCCCCGACCCAAACTCATCGGGCATGAATGGAATGAATCCAAGGACCGCTCAATTATGATTTATCAGCTTTCCAACAAAGACCATCACTTTCAAAAAGGCGAGGTGATCAAAGCAACGATTGATTCGATTTCCGTGGGACCCGGCCTGGCTATGGGCAAGCGAAAAAAGGTGATTATCGCGCTTCGCGACCCGAAACGAGTGTACTCTCATCGCATCAATACCGCAGGAGATAACCTTACCATTGAATGTTGGTGTGGATCGCATCTCCTGAAAACAAGAGCCGTTACTTTGCGCCAAGAAGATTACCGCATAATGGTTGCGGGGAAAGAATATAATATTCGCAAACTCTCGCTTGCAGGCGGCAAAGTCATACGCGAATATGCCCCCGAACGCTTCGGCGATAGTATTGACGATGTTGCGATGCGATACGGCGATGAGCTTAAAAAAATCGCCCCCAATTTTCGCAAGCGGCTCCGCGCAAACCAAGCAAAGCTCCCGCGACTTGAAAAAGTGCCGAACTACAATTATCTCGTCGAGCGAGTTTCCAAGCGCCATCGCCTCATTTAGTTCTCCACTACAAGAGTTTCGGACTTCATATCCGAAACTCTCCTGCCCTAAATGCCACCGAACATCGGTGGCAATTATTATGGAAAATTTTAATTCTCATGCTACACTTTGTTTAGATCATTTCTTAAGAGGATACTGTGAGAATATACGCCGCCAAAGCCGCAGAAATCCTTTATGCCCGATGTCAGGAATTCAAAGGTCTAACGCCGCAAGAAATATGTAAACAGCAAAATATTACTTTCATGTTGAGTAACGACCTTATGCCAGATAAAGGACAGATTGTATGGACACCTCCTCCTGTCAGTTATTTGATAACAGTATCGGCGTTTGACAAAAAACTCCGATCAGATTTTATTGCCTATAATGAGCTGGCGCACTACTTTTTATTACAAAAGCATATCCCGGCTCCGCTTGGATCCGAAGAATATTGGATAACAGAGGCGTGGTGCAATAATTTTACGCTTGCCATGATGCTTGCGTGTTTCGGGGTTGATATTATGCCGCGCGATAACTTGCCCGAATTCTTCAATATCGGCGCGGAACTAACCGATGGAAACGCAATTGATGCCGCAATCGTCAAACGACTTAAGAAATATCTCGAAGGCCGGGAAATCTCACCGGAATTGGAAGAATTCTGTAATACTTTCCAAAAAAACTCCTCAAAATAACGAGGAGATTTTTAAACTGAAAAATTTCTGCAGTGATATCCCGGCAAAACCTACTTTCCCAAATCCGGATTTGGACTAAGTATCAT
>LCKU01000054.1 GCA_001001625.1 Parcubacteria group bacterium GW2011_GWA2_45_30
TTATCCACACTCTTATCCACTTTTCCCCACTTCACTTATATATTATCCCACTTTGATACATTAGGCAATAGTGTCAACACACTTTACTAAAAATAAAAACGGCTTAGGTAAGCCGTTGATCTAATAATTCATTCACAGGTTTTCCACTAGCTAAGATTTTCTTTGCGGAATTCATAACATACGCCGCGTTGCTTCAGATGATCTAGCATGAAAGTAAAATTTTCTACGGAACGTCCGATATACTCGGGCGGATTTATGCCTCGGCACTTAAATTTACCGTCAAGAATGAGGCGCACTGCGCCGGTCGCGGTATATCCGGTGGTGCGAGCCATAGAAGTGATTTGGGTCGGAGCATCATAACGGTCATAAAGATTGCAGGTAGTTTTTTGAGCAATGCCGTTAGCCGTACCTTCAATAACCAGGCGGACAATGGTTAATTCCTCTTCCTGTTCTCCGAGCCGCCATTCGTTCATAAAAACTTTGGTACTGAAATCAAGAGGACGAATGGTTTTCCCCTCAAACTCTATAGGCGCGGAGGATAAGAAGCCGCTTGCCTGCAATGCTTGAAATAAACCAGCATGACCGGGGTAGCGAAGGGTCTGTTCCCGCATATTAGGAATGTGACACATAGTACGAAGAAGCGTGCGCAGGCCATCAGTATCAAATGCCTCCAGCTCTCCAATAGTATCAAAGTATACGAGCCGTCTGCCTGAAAGCGCCGGGACCGTAACCACTTGACCATTTTCCACAAAACGCGCGGGGCGGGTGTATTCCTCAATAATGTCGGCTGGCGAAAATGGCGCCTTGTATTCCCAGGGCCATTTACGAACAACCGGCAACCCGCCTACCAAGGCCTCAAAGCGTGTAATCTGCATATGCCTATCGTAATATCCGAGAATAATATTGGTCATGCCCGGACACACACCACAATCAACTATGGCGACAACATAATGTTTTTGGGCAAGCTCATCTAATGTCAATGGATCTTCGGCGGAAAAAGTTATATCTACAACATTTTTGCCGGCCTCAATAATATTCTTAAGCGTGGTAAACCCCATTCGGCTTAACACGGCCGAAACCACAATATCGGCACTCTTTATAACTTGGCGCAGTGTTTCAATATTTGATATATCCGCGCGCACAGTTGACACACCATTTTGGGCAAGGGGTTCAAGCCGGGTTTCGTTTATGTCCACCGCAGTCACCAAATATTCTTTGCTAAGATCAAGCGCAATGGCCTTGCCCACCATTCCAGCGCCCAGTACCACAACGCGTTGTTTTTTCAAAGTACTCTCCGGTAAGGATTAAAACTATACCATGTATATAATAATTATGCTTGAATTGCAATATCAATAAAAAGGCGTCATTGGCGCTACCTTAAGAAAACTTTTGCTTTAATCACTTAATTTTGGACAAAATAATCTGTGGTCGAAGCCTTGCTGCAAAAACAAAACGCGAAGGACTAACGGCTAAAAATCAAAATTCAGAGCCCCTCCGGTCTGATACTCCGTTACCCGCGTCTCAAAAAAATTCTTTTCTTTAGAAAGGTCAATGGCCTCTGACATCCACGGGAAGGGATTCGGACTGCCGTATTGTTGGAGAAGCCCTATACGCGCCAGGCGCCGATCCGCAATATGCTCAATGTATTTGCGAAAGCCGTCGGCATTCATGCCGAAAATCCCGCGCGGAAAAACTTCTTGCGCAAACGTATATTCAAGCACTACACCCTTTTTAATGAGTTCAACCGTATGCCGCTGAAATTCTGGAGTCCATAACTCGGGCTGTTCTTGCTTTATGGCGTTTATCATCTCTATACCGAAATTCAAATGCTGGGATTCATCCCGCATAATATACTGAATTTGCTCGGCGGATCCTGCCATTTTGTTTTGCCGCTGAAACCCGAACATCACGGCGAAAGAACTGTAGAAAAATATGCCCTCCATAATCAAGTAGGAAACGATCAAATTTTCTAAAAATTTCTGGTCTGTCTCAAATGTGCCGGTTTCAAACTGCGGATTGAAAATACCTTCGTTAAATCCAACTATAAAAACATCTTTGTCATAAATTGCATCAACCTCGCGGTACATGTTAAAGATTTCTCCTTCATCCAGTCCCAATGATTCAACGATATATTGATATGAATGGGTATGGATTGCTTCTTCAAACCCCTGACGTAAAAGATACATCCGGCACTCCGGGGATGTGATATGGCGATAAATTGCCAAAATAATATTATTGGCGGCTATGGAGTCGCCCGTAGTAAAAAACCCTAAGACCACTTTAAGCGCCAAACGCTCATCTTCCGATAGAACGGTTTTGGACTTCCACTGTTCCACGTCTTTTTGCATGCTCATCTCGGTCGGCAGCCAGTGATTCGCGTTTCCGGCCAAATATGCGTCCCAGGCAAATTTATGTTTTATAGGGTATAACTGGATCACATCCGCATCCGCCCCATTTATTATGCGGCGCAGATTTACATCCACTTTTTGATTGGTTTTAGTTATAGGCATAATTCGCTCGCACTACAGCCCTAAATTTTCCAGAACTCCGATTCGGACAAAACCAATCGCTTCGTACCCCGTATTTTTTAACGGGCTTCGGCCATTCCTGCGATGGCCTGCAGGGTCGGTAAAATTTAGGCAGACAGTGCTCGCTTTAAGGGTTTTCTTAGTGTATGCGCTTTTGGCGCAAATCTAACCATTATCACTCGTAGAAATTTAGACAAGGCCTTTTATTGGCAACTCTCACAATTCGGATCATCTATCCGGCAAAGATTTACGGCTCCGTTTGCCCCAGCCAATACACCTGCGGATGCCATGGGCGGTTGAATAATCGGCAATGAAGCCACAACAGCCACCGGCTCATGGAAAGGAGCGATAATGTTACTCGGCAATTCCGCCGGAATTTTTTTCTCTTCATGCTTCCGTACATGGGTGGAACCGAATTTTACCGTATCCACGGTTGATTTTTCAACCTGGGATGCCGCCAAAGTGCGCAAATAGTAAGTTGTTTTAAGTCCCATTTCCCAGGCGTACATATAAATCTCGCTTAATTGCTTTCCCGAGGTTCCAATAAAAAAGATATTCAATGACTGGGATTGGTCGATCCATCGTCCGCGATACGCCGCGGCTTTAATTATCCATTTCGGGTCAATATCAAACACTTCTTTATATTTTACCCGAATGCGTTCCGGAATCTGCGGAATTTCTTTAATACTTCCGTCATAGAATTTAATTTTAGCCAGCATTTCGTAATCCCAGAGATTTATTTTTTTTAAGTCCTCTATCAAATACGGATTTACCACTATGAAGTCGCCGGAAACATTGGATTTGACGTATATATTTTTATAAATCGGCTCAATTGAAGGGAAACATCCGGAAATATTGGAAATCGTGGCAGTTGGCGCAATAGCAATGCAGTTTGAATTACGCATGCCATTTTTACGAATAAGCTCCCGTACTTCATCCCAATTAAGGCGGCCCGGTCTTGGCACATCTATCGGAATGCCTCGCTCACTCGCCAAAAGATCCAATGTATCCTGCGGCAAAATTCCCCGATCCCATTTAGAATCCTTGTAACTCGCATAGGCGCCCCGCTCCCCGGCCAAGCGGGCTGAAGTAGCAATTGCATGAAAAGAAACAAGCTCCATACTCTCATCCGAAAATCGTACCGCCTCCTCCGAATCAAATGGAATATTCAGCATGAAAAGAGCGTCTTGCAATCCCATGACTCCGACCCCAACCGGCCGATGGCGGTTGTTTGAAACTTTGCCCTCAATCGTCGGATAAAAATTAATATCAATCACGTTGTCCAGCATCCGCATGGCAGTCTGGATAGTGCTTTGCATTAGTGCCTCATCCAAGGCGACCTCTTTAATGTGGCGCGAGAGATTCACTGATCCTAAATTGCAAACTGCGGTTTCCTCGGGTGAGGTATTCAAAGTAATTTCCGTGCAGAGGTTTGAACTATGGATTACTCCGGCATGATCCTGCGGCGAACGGATATTGGACGGATCTTTAAATGTAATCCAGGGATGCCCGGTTTCAAAAAGCATGGCCAGCATTTTTTTCCATAAATCCCGAGCACGCCTGGTTTTGGTAAGTTTCAATTTTCCTTCGCGGGCCAGCGACTCATAATAAATATATCGTTCCTCGAATGTTTTTCCATAGATATGATGCAGGTCCGGAGTTTCCTCCGATGAAAAAAGCATCCACTCTCCGTCTTCCCGCACACGCTTCATAAACAAATCCGGAATCCAATTAGCCGTATCCATATCCGGCGTGCGCCGCCTCTCATCCCCGGTATTTTTACGAAGCTCAAGAAAATCTTCAATGTCGGCGTGCCATGTTTCTAAATAAGCGCAGGCCGCACCGCGCCTCCGGCCGCTGCGATTGATCGCGTGCGTCGCGTCATTGGCAATCTTCAAAAATGGGATAACGCCCTGCGATTCTACTCCGGTGCCGCGAATAAGCGCGCCGGTGCCGCGCAGATTATTGCGGACGCAGGGTTCCGGCATGAAAAAGAGTCGGGGTGGAAGAAACGAATCGAAGCGTTGAAAGCACGCCATAAAATTCCTTAGCGCGACCATTAATATCCTTTTCCAAAATTGAAAGTCCCATGGCTACGCGCATCCAAAATGCCTGCGGGGTCTCAAGCACTTCCCGCGTATCGGGATTTTGCAATAAATACCGGTCATACAAGGTCTGCGCGCCCAAATACTTAAATAGCTCGTCTCTTTCAATAACCAAAGAATTTGCCAACTCATCCAAATCAAATTCAAGTAATCTCGGATCAAGCCGTCCTATCTCAACCCCGAAACGCAAATTCCGCTTAAATGCCTCGCGATATCCTTGGGAGAGATTATGAAAATTAATCACTTCCGGTCCGATAACATCTTTATAGAGCATGAAGCGCAAGAGTCGAGCCGCAACATGGGAATAAGCCGGATCCAATTCAATCAAGGAACGCGCGGTCATAACCAAAGATCGCATGATATCGCGGGTTTTAATTCCGTCATATAGCTCAAGCTGGCACTGGGTGGCGATCACATCGCTGTCCACTTCATCCTCATAACCCTCAACTGCGTAAGACAGGGTCTTTTTCAGCTTAAACAGAGAAAATCGCTCGCGCTTGCCCGAACGCTTTACCACGAAAAGATCATTTTTTTCAATTTTTTCAAGTGTGTCCTTCTTTTTCTCCTCACGAAGGATGGCATGATCATAGCGATACAATATATAATGCTTGGCAACATCATAAAAACCCTCGGTCATGATCCGGCGCTCCACCACGTCTTGCACCTCCTCCACCGAGGGCGTCTTTTCCATGAACATTCCTTCCAGCTCCTCTACGATTTTATCCGTCATTTCCTGCAATTTTTCCTCCGGAATCCCGCCTCGCACATCCCTAAAGGCTTTTCCCATGGCCGCAGCTATCTTTACGGGTTTGAAATCCACTATATCTCCGTTCCTTTTTTTGATTTTTAATATCGCCATAATTCGCTCGCACTACAGCCATAAATTTTCCAGAACTCCGATTCGGACAAAACCAATCGCTTCGTACCCCGTATTTTTTAACGGGCTTCGGCCATTCCTGCGATGGCCTGCAGGGTCGGTAAATTTAGGCAGACAGTGCTCGCTTTCAGGGTTTTTCTAATGTATGCGCCTAGGCGCAAGAATAATTTGGATACCTATTAAAGGTTTTTGTTTCTAAATTTTATGTCGAGCCTAGCGGCAGATTGAAAATTTAGACAAATTCCTAAGAAAATGATAGCCCGCAGGGACAAAAAATTGCCTCGCGGGCAAAATTTAAACATTGACTAAAAATGATGTATTCAAGGCGGCAGTTCCCCAAAAAATTCTACCGACACTTTAATTTTACAAATAATTTTCATGAATGAAAATGTGGGTTATCCACAGAGTGATTTTTCTGCAAGAAATTTTTAAACCCTTTTATTAAATAATCGCGGCGTATGCGATTATTTTTTAAACCGGATTACTTCACGTCAAGCGACTGCAAAGCCCGAATCCTTTCCTCTATGGGTGGATGAGTGGAAAATAATTTAACAATCAAGGGTGTTTTTTGCTCACGGCGGCTATCCGCGCCAAAAGGATTTTCAAAAAATAAATGGGCCGTGGCATTAGTCGCAGTACGGATCGGATGGGAATAGGACGCTATTTTTTTCAAGGCCGAAGCAAGTCCGTCGGGATAGCGCGTAAGTAAAGCGCCGGAGGCATCTGCCAAAAATTCACGTTTGCGCGAAATTGCGAGGTGTATCAAAGATGCTAACAAAGGCGCCAAAATGGAAAGAGTTATCCCGATAACCAAAATTACCGCATGTCCCCCTCCCTTCCGCTCACGACTGCCGCCTAGGCCGCCATACCACATGGAGCGCATGAACATATCCGACAATATGGAAACAAAACCAACGAGTACTACGGCCACCGTAGAAACCAGCATGTCACGGTTTCCGATATGCGAGAGTTCATGCGCCAAAACCCCTTCAAGCTCCGAGCGATCCAGCCGCTCCAAAAGGCCGCTAGTTACTGCAATCACCGCATGCTGTGGATTTCTGCCGGTGGCAAAAGCATTGGGAGCCGAATCGGAAATTAAATAGAATTTGGGCATGGGAAGTCCGGAGGCAATGGTCAAATTTTCCAAGACGCGGTAAAGTTCCGGCTGCGCCGCCATGTCCACGGGCTTGGCGCGATGCAGAGCCAAAACTATTTTATCCGAAAACCAATAACTTGCCACATTCATCAAAACGCTAAAAAACACCGCGATGTATAAAATTCCTGGGTTGCCGTATATCTGTGAAAAAACCCAGCCCACTCCCATTACCACGCCGAAAAACACGGTCATTAAAAGCCAGGTTTTACGGATATTGGCGGATTTATGAGTATAGAGATTCATCGCTTCAGATGTAGGAATCCGTCGCGTTGTTAACACTTTTAACCTTTCGGGGTAAAGTACAAACAACATGACAATTCACAAATCTACACGGCTCACTCCCGTTCAAA
>LCKU01000055.1 GCA_001001625.1 Parcubacteria group bacterium GW2011_GWA2_45_30
CATACGTTCCAATGCAATTTCTTTTTTGCATTTCGGACATATTCCGTGTGTTCCGGTTTGAATCCGATGAAGCGCGTGCGTAATTGCCAAAAGCCGCGATTCCAAACTGTGTTCGGCCTCAAGCAGTTCTTCATATTCTTCCACCTCGTCCGCTTCGGTTTCCAGCGATCCATGTGAGCCATATTCTTCCTGGTCAAATTTAGGGTATTTGGCGTTCCAGTTTCCCTTAATTTTTGGGTCGGGCCGGGCAATTTCTTTGAGTTCCGCGACCAACAGATCGTGTTCTTTTTCCAGCGACTGTTTGAGTTCGTGAATGGTTACTTGGTCCATGATGTAGATACATTATTACGTTGATTTAAGATTGTCAAAAGTTAGGATGGTTATATATGGCACGTGTTATGATATAACTCAAATGTTTCGCGCAAATTGAGCTGCTTTATCAACCAAGTCTGGCGAAGGCATCACGCCAGTATACAAATAAAATTGTTCACGAGCTTGAATAACAGTAATTGTAAAACCAGATGTGGTTTGCTTATTAAAGGATTTACTTAACTTAATAAGTTTGGTCTCTAATGGATTCGCAACCGCATCAAAAACAAATTGCGCATTCTTTACCAAATTCTCAGAAAAAGGAACCTCTTCGGCCTTAGGGGCCATCCCGATAGGTGTTGCGTTAATAAGCACATCAAATGTATTTGCTTTAAAATCTTGTTTCCAAGAATACCCATACATTTCTGCCAGAGCCAATCCTGTTTTTTCGTTCCGCGCAACGATAGTGCAATCCTTAAAACCAAGGTCACGAAGCGCGCATACAATCGCCTTTGCCATTCCGCCGCTCCCGCGTACCACTACCGCCGCATTACTCGAAACATTGCTTTTCTGCAACAACTCACGCACAGCAATATAGTCAGTATTATAACCCTTAAGATATCCGTGATCATTCACAATTGTATTAACTGCCGTAATGCCTTTAGCAGTCGGATCAAGCTCATCAAGAAAAATAATAACAGCTTCTTTGAATGGCATTGATATAGCACAGCCACGAATTCCAAGTGCGCGAATTGCCCGTACCGCTCCTTCCAAATCATTAGTCGTAAAAGCTTTATAAACAAAATTTAGACCAAGTTCGTTATATAAAAAATTATGGAATCTCGTCCCAAAATTACCAGGCCTTCCAGCCAAAGACATGCAAAGTAGAGTATCTTTATTAATTTGGTGATTCATAAATTTATTTTGATAAAAATAAACACCGCCCGTTATTCATTGATGAATTTACTGACTTCCAAGCAGTCGTGTTAGCACCGCTTCCATGCCGGATTGGTTCGTGGTTAGGATCATAAGCTGATTTGCGCTAAATACGGCGTAAGCCAAGCCAAGATCCGTATTTTGTGAGAGTGGCAACCAGCGCCAATCAATATTGCGAAAAATTTTATCTTCAAATGCGATTTGTGCCGGAAATTGCAGGTGTTCGTTTAAAAACAGAGGCCGTAGGTCACTGGCCAGTGTGGGCTCCCACAAAATTAAATCCCGTAAGGTGCGGGCGGAGTCGCGGGTGCGCGCCGCCAGCCCGAAGCGATTCCCGTCTCCGTTGTGGAAGAAAAACGGCATTATTGGCCCCTCAATCCGTTCCAGAAATGTTGGGGAGTCCGGGACAATATCCAGAAGCGCGAAAAAATCCGTTAAAGTCGGAGGGCGGCTGGATGGCCCGTCTTCCAGAGTAATAGCCAGACGGGTTATGGTGCCGGCTCTTGCATTTTCGGAATTAATACTTTGCAAAACCCGCGCCAATTTTCTGGTTTTGCGGTTTGGCGTGGAACCGGCGAGATAAAAAGAGAAATTATTCCCGCCAGAGCAAGAAGTATAAATAGTCCGAAGAGTCCGCGAATGCTCCAGCGGATCAGGCGCGTTTTGAGGCTGGGTCTTGGGGCGGGCGTGGGAGAATTGGCGTGCGCGGCGATTTCTTGTCCGGCGATTTGCGTAAACGACGACTTCTTTTTTTGCAGAAGTTCCTCCACATCGGTTTTCATGGTGCGGATAGCGGGCTTCATTTCGGCAGCGCTCGCGGGCGATGACCGTTGTTTCGGCTCTGGTGAATTTTCGAGATCTTCGGGCATAATTTATTAGGTGAATTAGGAATTAGGTGAATTTTGAATTTTAGTTTTTATCTATGTTCTCTTCTCATTCCTCCTCTATGCGTTCCGGGACGCGAAGGATCTTGGAAATCACGACGTTCCATTTTTCCCCGTTCCAGGTCTTGGTCGCTATACACCCCTGGAACGTCTTTATAGGTCAAGTTGATTCTTCCCTGATCATCAATGTTTTTGACACGAACCGAAATTATGTCTCCTACATTTAGTATATCAGTGACTTTTTCAACCCGCCACGGGGCAAGTTCCGATATATGTATCAGACCCTCTTGTTTGGGACCCACCTCCACCATGGCTCCGAACTCAAACAGCCGCGACACCCGGCCCTCCAGAAGCTCTCCGGGTTTTAGTTCGCGCGTGATTTGCTTGATAAGAGACATGGCTTTTTTCATTCCCTCTTCACTCTCGGACGTGATAAAAACCGTACCATCCTCTTCAATGTCAATTTGCGCTCCGGTCTGCGCAATTATGTCGTTAATCACTTTTCCGCCGGGGCCAATGAGCGCCCCGATTTTTTCCGGATTTATTTTTAGCGCCTGTACCCGCGGAGCCCAAGGCGAGAGTTCGGGACGCGGTTTGGAGATCACCGATTCCATGAGGTCCAAAATTTTCATCCGCGCCGCATGCGCTTGTTTCAAGGTGTCGCGGACGATTTGGACGGTCAGTCCTTCAATTTTTACATCAAGCTGAACCGCGGTGATGCCGTCGCGTGTTCCCGCCACTTTAAAATCCATATCGCCATGGTGGTCTTCCTGTCCTTGCAGATCGGTGAGTACGCGATACTCTCCTTTTTTATTTTGCATAAGTCCCATGGCCGCGCCCGCCACCGGCTTTTTGATGGGCACTCCGCCGTCCATAAGAGCCAAAGTTGATCCGGAAACCGAGGCCATGGAAGTTGAGCCGTTGGAAGAAAGAATTTCGGAGACCAAACGGATAGTATAAGGAAATTCATCTTTTGACGGAATCATGGGAAGGAGCGCGCGTCCGGCCAGCGCCCCGTGTCCGATTTCGCGTCTGCCCGGGCCACGCATGGGCTTGGTTTCTCCTGTGGAATAGGGCGGAAAATTATAATGATGCAGAAAACGTTTTTTGGTGCGTATCTCCATGCCTTCTATGATTTGTTCATCCCCCGGAGCGCCCAGGGTCAGAGTTGAGAGCGCGTGCGTTTCGCCCCGCATAAAAAGACCGGAGCCGTGTACGCGCGGCAAAATCCCGATGGACGCTGAAAGCGGGCGAAGTTCGTCTGGTTTCCGTCCGTCGGGCCGCTCGCCTTTTTCTATAATTTTTTTATGCATGATTTCGTTAATTTCGTTCTCACACGCCATACAGGCCGTGGGGTGGTTATAGTTCTCTCCGAATTTTTCTTGGGCGCGGGCAAACCATTCGGCGTGCACCGCGTCCAGTTTTTCGCGCATAGTTGATTTATCTTTTTGATAAAGCGCCCCCTCAAATTTTTTGGAAAATTCCCCCTGCAATAATTTTTTCATTTCGGGCGGCACCTCAATCACCGGCACCTCTTTTTTCGGTTTCCCGCACTCGGCAATGATTTTCTTTTGGAATTCAATCAGTTCTCTTATGAAAGGAAAACCCCATTCTACCGCATTGCCGAATTCATCCTCGGAAATTTCATTGGCTCCGGCCTCCATCATATTTATGCGATCGCGAGTGCCTGAAATCGCCACATCTAAGTTTGCGGATTCTCGGTCGTTATAAGTCGGATTTAAAATAAAGGACTCTCCCCTTTTTCCTACGCGTACTCCGGCAACCGGTCCGTCCCATGGAATGTCGGAAATCCCCAAAGCGAGTGAAGCCCCAAGTATGGCCAAAATATCCGGATCATTTTCTCCATCCACAGAGAGTGCGGTGATGACTACCTGCACGTCATTTCGCATGCCCATACTAAAACGCGGCCGGATGGTGCGATCCACTAGGCGCATTACGAGTATGGCTTCATCAGAGGGCCTGGTTTCGCGTTTGACAGCACCAGGGTGTCTCCCAGGCGTACTAAAACCGAGCCGGAGGCCTGCTGGGCCCAGTTATTCAGTTCCACCGTGAAGGTTTTGCCCTCCAGAGTGTGGGTATATTTTTTAGTATCCACGAAATATATAGACACCAAGAATCGCAGAAAAAAAGAGTGTTTTTCTAGTGGAGTATTCACGTATTCCCGAATCCGCGGATTTGAGTATAAGTGACTACTCCAATTCTTCTTCTTTTATTCCTTGCTTCTCCTTGTGTGCGATTAAATTTTTTAAATCATCTTATCCTCATCAAGTATTTTTTTGGATTTTCGCCTAAATCTATGAAATCGTCGGCCGCTTCTTTAAGTTTTTGCGAGGCGGAGCGTCCAAAAGCCATTACTTCCACTCTCCTGCCGCGGCCCTTAAGATATTCAAGAAGCGGAATAAAATCACCGTCTCCCGATACGATAACAATCGTATCCACAATATCCGCGGTGCGCACCGCATCCACGGTCATGCCTACGTCCCAATCCCCCTTTTTTGCTCCTCCGTAAAATTCCTGCAGATCCTTTATTCTCATTTCAATGCCGATTTTCGTCAGTGCTTCAAAAAACGGTTTTTCTTCTCCGGTTTTGGTGCGAACCACATAGGCGAACGAGCGCAGAAGTTTTCTGCCGGCCACCGCATCTTTTACCACCTCGGCAAAATTCACCCGGGCGTTAAAAATATTTCGCGCCGAGTGGTACATATTCTGCACATCAATGAAGACAGCGACTCTCTGTTCTTTGTGTTTAGTTACGCTCATTTCGTTCGCTTCTTTACGAAATACGAATCCATACAAATATACGAATTCATAAATTCGTAAAAATTCGTATTTCGTAAAACTAACGCTTAAGGCCGAGTTTTTTTATCACCGCATTATACTTTCTTGTATTCGTTTCTTTCAGGTAGTCCAGGAATTTTTTGCGGCGCGCCACCATTCCTAAAAGTTCGTGGAGTTTGAATTTCTCCATGATTTTCGCCTTTTCTTTCGGGGTTAGCGCCATTAAGACGATGATATCATGAAACCAATTTTTATGCAATGTTTTGTATAATTGCAAATAAAAATTCGGTATGCTACGTTTTCCGTGGGTCATTTAAAACGGATGCAGCGTGAAAAAAATACTGATTTACGGTATCGGAGCGTATGCGGCCGGTATGGGCAGGACGCTTGAGCGAAACACTAAAAATAAAATTATTTATTGGGTACCGATAAATACTTCTGAAGACGTCAAATTATTCGTAGAACTTTCGCAAAATTCTGCCGAGGCCGTACAAAATCTGCCGCATAAGATCTCAATGCCCTCTGGCGCGGAGTATATCGCAGATATTGGAACAATTCGCGAAGCAGATATTGCGTT
>LCKU01000056.1:0-3169 GCA_001001625.1 Parcubacteria group bacterium GW2011_GWA2_45_30
CGCATCCATTATTCGCATCTCCGATGCAACGGACTCAAAAAAGGATAATTTCCGCCTTTTTATGAAATCTCGGATGATGAAATGAAATGGGGTTGCTCGCTATTTTCATCCTTCAGGAATCCTGTTCATTACGGCGGAATTTTTGGTTTATAAAAAGTCAGGATGCGATTCTTAAACTAAAGTTAAACGTGGTCCCCTGCCCTTCTTCTGACGAAAACCATACTTTCCCGCCCATTTTTTCAACAAGTTCTTTGGTGATGAAGAGTCCGAGGCCCGTGCCCTGAATTGATTTTATTTTAGCGGCATCCGAGCGGAAAAATTTTTCAAAGACCTTTTTTTGTTCTTCGCGAGACATGCCGAATCCGTTATCCGCAACGCTGGTTACAAGTATATTATCTTTAAGCTCGTGTGAAATTTTTACCCAACCGCCCTCATTATTATATTTAATGGCATTGGAAACAAAATTCGTAATAATTTCCTTTAGACGCAGTTCATCCGCTAAAACCTGCGGGATATCCGGCATTGCCTCATACTGCAGAGATATTTTTTTCTCATCCGCCAACGGCTTTAACTCAATTAGAATATCTCGAACACATTTTTCCATATCAGTCGGAGAAACTTCGACTTTCAGCCGCCCGGCTTCGGAGCGCGCAATTTCTAAAATATCATTCACCAGCTGGATAAGACGGTCATTGGCTTGGCGCACCGGATCAAGATATTGTTTTAACTTTTCGGAAATGGCACCCGCGTCTCCCTCAAACACCATAGAAAGAAACCCCTTGATGGCGGTAACCGGGGTACGAAGTTCATGGGCCGCAATAAAAGTAAACTCATTCTTTAACTCCTGCAATTGTTTTAATCCCGCGGCCATATGATTAAATGATTCACCGAGTTCTTCAAGTTCATCGTCCGTTTTTATGGCAACGCGCCCGGCAAAATTTCCGCGCTCTATCTCGCGGGCTCCATCTTGCAGGGCGCGTATCGGTTTTACCATGCGCGCCGCAAACAAAGGCGCCAAAATAAGCACAGCCGCAATACTGAACAAAATAAGCGACAGGATTTGCACGGACTTTCGTAAATATCACCGCGCTCCATTCCGCTGAACATTTGGTTCTGAATGACTTGAGAAATCCGGCTCCATCCGAAAAAATTGCTTCCCGGACTTATGCCGGATCTTTCGTAATTAGCAAGAAATGTTCCATCCCGATCAAAAATTGTCAGATATCCGCTAAATCCCAAACGCGCCGCCGAAATACTGCGAAACAACGGAGATAAATTTACTTCAGCCGCCAGAACTTGAATAACCGCGCCTTCAACTTTAACCGGCGCGGATATGGTTAAAGCCGGACCGGAAAGAGTAAAATGCACCATACCTATATAATTTTTTCCGTTGCGGGGAATGGTAAATTTATCCAGACCCGATACATTGAAAAACTCGTACTCGCCCGGGCCGCCCCGGATACGCTTAGCGGTTTCTTTGCCTTGTAAATTAATAAAACTTACTTCCTTAAACGCCGGGTGGGATGCCAAAATGCCGTCCACCAACAACTCCTGCCATGGAATTTTACTTGATTCAATCTCGCTGGTCTCGGTAACTCCCACCCGCAATTCCAGAATGCCCAGGGTATCGGCAAAAAATTTCTCAATTTCTTCGGTTTTTTGGTCAATTGACTGCAGCTCCAGCGCGGATATGTCCCGGCGGTGGGAAATATCAATAAGATACAAGGTCGTCCAGCCGGAGATAAGTACCGGAATAGATGTTATCACGATAAAAATAATGGCAAATTTATTCCGCAAACGGCTTCCTTTGACCAACTTTAGAGCCATATCAAACATATTTAAAGGCCGAAAGATTTAAGCGTTTCTTTATCCAAATACGTATGGGCAAGCGGGCGCATTCTACCGAGCCCCATGAGATCCGAAGTGCCGGCAATTCCGCTTTCGTGCGCATAGCCGTCAGGGGCGCCCAAGGTATGATAAAATTCGTGAGCAAAAATACTGTCTCCATTTGGTCCCCGCTCCCCGCTCAAATACTCGCGATTCACAAGCAATAATCCGTTAACCGACTCAACGTCCAAAATAAAAATGGCTGATTCAGGAATACCCAGTGATTCAGCAATTTCAACCGGAAAATTCAATTGGCTGTCCTGGATGGCACCGCCCGCAGCGCCCACTCCCTCGTAAAATATTGCCGAGACCGGATACTCATCTGCCGGCCGCTTAAAATTGGGAGTATGAAGATCGCCGTCCGGCTTAAAAATCCGCTTTTCCAGCTCCTCGGCAACCGAAATAAGCGCCCGGGGATTTCCGCCTTGAGTAATTTCGGTATCGTAAAACAAATTTTCTTCGCGTCCGATCACCGGATCCGGATACAGTTCGTAACGCACTTGCGATTTTCCGCGAAATTGCAGGGCGTGAAAGTTTTTCAGTTTTTCCAGATTGCTTTCTGCCTGTGCCCTCCAGTCGCCATTCAAATGGATAAGCTTATTTTTAGGCACAAAATAAAATCCAAAAATCACAATATTTTTTAGCGAACGCGAAGGGTCCTGAAAAAAGTGCGGTCCGGTTGCGGATGCCAAAAACGATACGTCGGTTTTTTCAACCGACGGAACACCGGAGGTAAAATATACAACCGCAATTCCCAAAGCAAGCAAGATAAATGTGGCTATAAAATATTTTGCCATATATCTGAAAACTCTAAACACCGGGTGTTTTTTCGTTCAACACCCGGTGTTGACGGACAGTTTTAGGACAGTCCGGGTTTCCTCACGGTTTCCTTCAGCGGCATATTTTTCCTGAAACCGGATTACGGCCGAGCGCGTCATTTCTCCGAAAAATCCGGTAATAAGTCCTGCGGGATATACGCCTTCCTTAAGAAGAAGTTCCTGCAGAGTCCTTACATCATCTCCGGAAGAGCCGATGGCAAGATCGCGCCCGATTAAAATTCTTACTGCCTGTCCGGGAGGCAAAACCGATGTCACGGGCGGCGCTGATACTTCTCCGCCCAAAAGCTTATTTATTTTCTTCCGCGTAGCAGATCCCGCAAATCCACTGCCGCGCATAAGTCCGACGGGAACTAATATCTCATCCGCATATTTTTCCTGAAACCGGATTACGGCCGAGCGCGTCAATTCTCCGAAAAATCCGGTAATAAGTCCTGCGGGATATA
>LCKU01000056.1:3273-5197 GCA_001001625.1 Parcubacteria group bacterium GW2011_GWA2_45_30
CCGGCCGGATCCACAGCGCGCACTGTGTAATAATAAACTACTCCGTCTGTAATATCCGTATCTATAAAACTTGCGGCAGTTATCTCGGGCGAGATTGTCTTTCCAAGCGCTACTGTTTTTTCCGAACGATAAAGTTTTGCATGGCTAAAGTCCTTAACCGGATTTTTCCATTGAACATCTATCCTGCCTCCGCCGAGGGCTTTAACACCCACGGATGTCGGAGATAAAGGCGGAGTAATATCTGCCGCCGCAATAATCGCAAATCTTGTCAGGTGAGAAACCCGGGCTACGATAATATTTTTATCTTTATCAATAGTGTAATTATCAATGCTTACCCACACCTTGGCTGTTTCATCAAAATAACTCGGAACCAGCGCATCCTCCCCTACTCCCTGATCTTTTAACATGGCCTCATCATAAGGCAGGGCAATTTCCGCGCCCTGCGAAAGTTTGGTTATTTCCGATCCGCCGGCGTTACGAATAGTAACGTCATAAACCGTGCTGACCACTTTGGCCGCGGCCTGCGACGGCGCCTCCACCGTCGGCGAAATGTCCACGGTTACAATGCCCCCTGATGCTGCGGATTTGGGCGGTATCACAATTTTAGCTCCATCTTCAACTTGGGCCATGATTTGGGTGGCGGCGGACTGGACTACATTTACCGATGCCGGCAAAGGACGATTCGCAACCTTGACTAGCACCAATTCGGCATTCAAGGGTTTATCCCCAACGTCCATGATAAGTTCGGAGGATTTGTACGGAAAACCTCCGTAATCCTTGCCAGCCGCAATGCGCCACCGCTCGCCCGATGTCATTCGCATGCTAAACGCGCCCTTTAAATCAGCGCGGGTCTCCATGAATCCGCCTTTTTCGGACCAAGCCGAAACAAATACATTGTCTGCAACTTCCCCGTTATCTAATATGGCGCTGCCCGAAACCGTAACAAAGGACACTACTTCCGGTTTGCGAAAAACCAAACGCATCTGACGTGTTTCGGCAGACGGCAAATTTATCTCCTGTTCCGGAGGATTGAAATAACCGAGTTCCGAGGGAAGAGACCCGCGAATATAATAGATCCTTGGAGCAAGCAATATGGTAACTTTTCCGGACGAATCGCTTTGACGAAATTTCGGAGGCACGCGTACTTCATTAGAAGACAAAACCTGCGTTGAACTTAAGGTATCCACCACAACTCCGGCATTCGGAAGCGGATTGCCATAATTATCTACGGTGTAAACAACCAGGGTGGCATTGGCAAAGGTTACGATAAAATTGACTGTTTTAGTTTCTCCGGACGCATCTTGACTGAAAGTAACTTCGGGCAAGGATTCGTTCCATGACCAAGTAGCGGTGGAAGTACTGCGCGGCGGTTTCAGGTCGGGAAAAGAAACGAGTCCGAAAATTATTTTTGCTCCGGAAATGAATGACAAATCCAATGTTTTCGCTTCTCCCGAGGATATGCTGAATTTAACCGGTTGGGGCTTTAACAAATCATTGCGTCCAGCCGGTGGAAAAATTTCTGCAACATATGATCCGCCGGTAATTGACATTCGAAACGCACCGGCGGAATCCGCCGCAATGCTGAAGCTTCGCGAATAATCTTCGGCAAAAATATGGACCGTGGCGCCGGCCACCGGATTTTTTGCTCCGTCCCTTACTGTGCCGGAAACAGCCGCACTGCCCGACATCACACCGGACGCCGTGGTAAACAAAGCGCTAAATGGAGCAGATAGATAATTGCCGCCCGAATCTTTAAGCGATGCCAAAACCTTATAAGTATAGGTTGTCCCCGGCATAAGAGCGAAAGACGGGGCAAATTCAAAAGCGTCTCCGGACATATAAAATGATCCGCCGACAGCAACTCCGGGCGCGTTATTGGCTTCCAGCGCAAAAAATTGTTTAAGGGTCGAGGCCTGATCAATCG